>JARROY010000381.1:0-2788 GCA_037383445.1 Anaerolineales bacterium
GATCCGGTCAGCGCTTTTCTGTGGCCCGGGCACACGTCCAAGCAGGTTTACCGCCTGATGACCAATGTGGCGGGCTTCAAGATACGTACGAGACCGAATGGCATCCTCGCCAGCTTTAATGAAGTAGGGAAGCGCTTTGATTGGTGTATCGCTGCTGGAATAGTGGTGGGCTAAGGTCGCTGGGGAAGAAGGAGGGATGGCTCTTTCGAGGGCTTCTGCTACCCGGCGGTGATAGTATTGGCGTCTGGCTTTGCTGAGGTTGTTGTATGCTACCTGCCTGATTTTATCGTGGCTGAAGTCGTAGCCCTGGTTCACCTCCCGGATTAACCCCCTGCTTCCTATCTCTTCTAAATGGATGATGATATCTTCTGAGGAAAAGTCACTGATCTCTGTCAGGAACGAAAATGTGAACTCCCGGCCTATCACTGCGGCAGAAGCCAGTACGTCTTTGCACTCGTTCGAAAGACGGTCCAATCTGGAATCGATGATTTGACGGATCCCAGCTGGCATTCCCTGTTGGGCAGAGAGGGATTTTAAGCCTAAAGGTTTGCCAGATTCTTTTTGAGATTTGAGCATCTCGATAATGAAAAGCGGGATTCCTTCAGTTTCGTTGTGCAGCTGAATATAGAACTCCTCGTCTAAATTAGACGATGGAAGAATCTGTTCTGCAATCCGTTTGGTGTGAGTTGCGCTCAAGCGTGGAAGTGCGATTTCATTCACGAGTTGATTGCGGTGGAAAGTGCGAATCAACTGCTGGCGTTCGGCAAACAAATCTTCATTTCGGCATAAACCGATGAGCAAAATTGGCAGCGACCCCAACTGCCGGGCGAATTGGACAAAAAGATTCCATGAGAGCGAATCGGCCCACTGCAGATTATCGATGATCAAGATTAGGGAGGTATTTTGACCCTGTTCTGCTACTTTAGAGAAAAGTTCCACCAGGGCATCTTGGTAAGTAATGTTTACGGGATGGCGCCCATTGGAGATGTTTGGATATTTTTGACTGAGTGCAGGCGCTAACGAGATTGCGGCAGAGAGGGTTCTTGTAGAAATCGATTTTTCTTCTGGTAACATGGGAATGGCTTTTTCCAGCATCTCTCGGACAGGGGTGTAAGGAGAATTGACATCCAATTCATGGCATAGCACGCTGATAACGCTTAAATCCTGGTGCCGGTCAAGAAATTCCTGCACCAATCTGGTTTTTCCAATTCCGGATTCCCCTGTGATTAAAATAAAATTCCCTTGCCGCTGCTGCCCTTGGCTCAGCGCTTGGTCCAGATTGGATATTTCGGATTCGCGGCCAATAAGAGGGATAGAATAGTCAAGTTTTTGTAGGCTTTCGGAATCTTTTCTGATCTGGCTGGTTGGTTGACCGACTTGGTAGCGGCCTTGCTGGATGGCTTCGATGAGTTCTTCAGTTTCAGGCAAGGGTGGGATGCCAAGGTCATTGTTGAGGATATCGGTTAGTTGATTGTAATGTTCGACAGCTTTGTTGCGCTCATTATTCTGATAATATAACGAAATTAAATTACGGTGGACTGCTTCGTTGTAGGGATCAAAATTAATTTGTTTATGGGTAAACTGGATGGCTTCCTCAAAGCGGCCTAAAGTCTGGAGTTTGGATGAGAGCCTTTCCATGGCCTGAAACATCCGCTGGCTGTACTGTTCTCTCAGAGGGTTAATCCAATCTTCGTAAACATCTTCAAGCAGGTCTCCGGAATAAAGACTGACGCATGAGATCAATTCTTCAATATTTGCTTCAGGGCGAGTATAGTGGGTAAATTTTTGAATATCGCTGGAGATGATGATCTCAGGATTAAATTGGACTATTGAGCCAGAGGAGAGCACCAGAGGAGTATCATGATCAGGTTCTGGGGTCAGCCGGCGAATGCGGTGAAGATATTGACGCAGGTTGCGCCTAGCGGCTGTTTCAGTGCCGCGCGGCCAGAAAAGGTATGCCAGCCTGCGGCGGTCTGCGGGCTGTTCACGGTTCAGGATTAAATAGGCAAGAAGGGACCGAATAGTAGGTGAACTCAGGTTGATCGGTTCATCATTCGGAGTTATTAATCGGAAATTGCCAAAAAAATATGCTCTCCAAATATTCATCACGTCTCTTGCTTGTGTGGTCTGCCGACAGGTGAGGGTTCTGGTAATAATCTATAAAATACTCGGCTTTTGTATTTTAACATAATACCCAAGCAAAATTTGTTTGAGACTTTCTGGTTAACTGATAGAAGTCACACTGACGGGAGATAGAGAATTGGTGAGATAAAAAAGTCCCAATGGCAGAACCCATTGGGACCTTTAGGAAACACGTGAAGGCTAGACGAACCGCTCTCGCAAATTGGAGCTGATGTAGTCCATCGAGGCCACGACAATCGCGATGGCAAGCATATTGACGCTGGCTGCCCGGTAGTTGAGCAGGTTGATATTCTGCTGGAGTACAAAACCGATCCCACCACCGCCGACAAAACCGATGATTGTGGACATACGCACGTTAATATCCCAGCGGTACATGGTAAAGGAAATGTAGGGCGGGATGATCTGGGGTACCACCGCAAATACGATCGTTTGCAGGCGGTTGGCGCCGGTTGCCTGGACGGCTTCCAGCGGGCCTTCGAGGATGCTCTCGACTTGTTCAGAGTAAAGCTTAGACAGGGCAGCGATGGTATGCAGTCCCAAGGCTAATGCACCGGCAAATGGGCCAAGTCCAACCCAAGCGAAAAATACAATCGCCATGACCAGTGCCTCAACGGATCGAGTGCCGTTAAGAATCGTTCGGATGATC
>JARROY010000382.1:0-2788 GCA_037383445.1 Anaerolineales bacterium
GCAAATTACCTTCCAGCTCATCCATTGGTGGAGACGGGGGGAATTTGCCGCGTTTTTCCAGCCGGCGTTCATCCGCGTTCAATGGAGAAACAAAAGCAATCTGTCTGCCATCCGGGCTCCAGCTGAATCCGCTAACCCCATTAGGCATGTTGGTCAGCTGCTGAGCCTCACCGCCATCCAGTCGAATCAGGTAAATCTGCGGTTTGCCGCCACGGGTGGAGATAAACGCCATATGCTCGCCTCCCGGGCTGTAGCGCGGTAGAAAATCCATTTTCCCACCGTTGGTAAATTGCCGGGGAGCTTCCCATCCGCTCCGCCAGCGCCAGATTGTGCGGGTGTAATCATTTTTTGCCCGGTCTGCTTTTAACTGCACAAAAGCGACCTCTTCTCCGGTAGGATCCCAGCGCGGGTCTTCCAGCACCATGATTTGATACAAGTCCTGGGCGTTTATCATTCGTTTTGGTGCTTTGGCCATCGAAATCCTCTTGATTATCAATCCGCGTTCTTTTTAGCTTCAGCCTGCAAATGTAGGTTGTAGAGATAATGCCAGGTATAGATTCCATGAGAATGCCCATCGGCCCATTCCAGGCTGATGGCATATCCACCCACTGGCTTGATACCCGTCAGTTGAGTTGTTTTAGCATCCATCAACGGGATAATAAACATCGAATCATCGGGCTCGGATTTCATGTTTTCGTGCCCGCCGCGGCACACCGCACACGGACAGGAATTGCGAAGCAGGTCAAATGGAAACTCGGATACCGTCCCATTATTCCATTTGATCGTCATTTTGGCTTGTTCACGATTGGCCGAGATATCCACCGGCTTCGGATCATTTGGTAAATTGTTCAAGTTAAGTCCTTTCTTGCTACAGAGATAGACAAGCTTTCAGGTGGTTTGAAGCGGCGCGTGCAGAAAAAGATCAATTTTACTGGGCTGAGACCAATGAGAGATAATTTGAGGCTGCCCAACCACTGCGGGCTTCATCCATCGGAGTCACCAGATACCACCAAGTGATATCATCAATCACCTGGGGGCCATCCCGAACCTCAAAGACCTCGGAATCGAGCGCCACGAAACGAATCGGAGTCCCCAGACCAGGCTGCTCGCGAATGTTCAAGCCCGAACCCTCGGTGCCGAAAATCTGCACCGAACTGCCCACCCCGATCATCCCCGGCATAGGAGAAGGCGGCAAGTTGGAGGTCGCTGTAGGCACCCTAGTTGGGGTTGCCGTTGGAGAATAAAGCGTCGAAGTCGGACCAGGTATCACTGTCAGCATGGCTGTGGGGTACCCGGAGGTTTCGGCAGGCAACAGCAGACTCAGGCCGGCGATCCCCACTGCCACCAGCAGACAGGCCATCCCAACAGTGCTGAGGAGCACCGGGATTGAGAAAAACGCCCGCCAGATCTTCTTCAGTCCATCCATACCTCAAATTTTACTCCAAAACCGGTGATTGAGGATAAGGTAAGGAAGTAACCAGCAAAAATTCTGCCATTTAGAGGATTTGGCTTGGGAGTTCCTCAACCAAAAAATCTAATATCGTTTGAGTAGCTTGTAGAGCGCTTCTGCGCCAAAAGCGATTGCAGCAGTGGGCACCCGCTCATTTGCCCCATGGATTAATGAGGGAAGGTCAATCTCGGGGGGGAGATTCATCGGCAGGAAACCGTAGTTTTGGATTCCATATTCTTCCAACAAACGTCCATCCGGGCTTTCGTTAAATAGATATGGAATGGGAATACCTTCCGGATCAAGTTCTTTCAGGATTTTTGCAAGGGTGTCATAGAGAGTATAATCGACCGTTGGTTTAGTTCTGGGACCAAAAGCGAGTAATTCAATCTCAGCCTCGTCTCCAAGGATATTTTCTAAAAAAGACACCAAATCTTCTGTGGTACGACCAGGTAAAATTCGCGCGTCGATTTCCACCAATGCTTCAGAAGGGATGACATTAAATTTACTCCCCGAAGTAGCGATCGTCGGGTTTGCAGTATCACGGAAGAGACTTTCAAAACGCTCACTGCCGCTGCCGATCGCTGTTAAGGAAGATTCAAATCGTTCCGAATCGAGCAGACCACGAAGGATCTCTTTAGCCTGTTCATTCTCTACCTCATGAATAATGGTTTTAACAATATGTTCGGCCAGAGGAGTTTTATAGTAAGGTAGTTTGGCCTGGTCAAGTTTTATAAGCGCCTCTCCTAATTTGGTCATTACGGTGTCCGTGGCAGGGAGAGAACCATGTCCACCAGGAGCATGGAACCTCAGGCGCAGGTGTGCATATTGCTTCTGCGAAACACCAATGCGATAGAATTTTTCGCCAAATGCATAGAGTGGAAAGCCGCCAAACTCACCAATGGCATGTCGCACGCCCTTAAAAAATTCAGGATGGTCTTGAAGTAAAAACTGCATCCCCATTTCGCCACCAGTCTCCTCATCAACCACGATCGCCAGGATAATATCGCCTGCCGGTTGCAGGTTGCTAGCTTTTGCCCGGAGCAGAGTATGCACAAGCATGGCAATCCCTGCTTTCATGTCAAGCGTTCCCCGACCGAAGAGCACCTCATCCTGTTCGACTCCAGCAAAAGGGGGCTTATCCCAATCTTGACCTTCTACCCCGACCACATCTGTGTGACCATAAAACAAGAGAGGATCTCGCTCTCCCGTACCTGAAAGGTATGTGACCAAGTTAGGGCGACCAGGAACTTTTTCTAAGCGTTGGACATGGAAGCCCCCTTGTTCCAACAAACCCTGCAAGTATTCCTGGGCAGGCAGCTCATTCCCTGGTGGATTCAC
>JARROY010000383.1:0-2786 GCA_037383445.1 Anaerolineales bacterium
GCCATACGCTTGGTCAGGGTGGTTACCAGGGTGCGTTCGCCGACCTCAATCCGGGCCTTGATCTCTCCAATCAGATCGTCAATTTGTCCTTCGATTGCACGCACCTCAACTTCTGGGTCAACCAGCCCAGTGGGGCGGATGACTTGGTCGACGACCTTACTGGCGTGTTCCAGTTCGTAGGGGCCGGGAGTGGCAGTGGTATAAATCACCTGGCCGATATATTCCTCAAACTCGTCGAATTTTAATGGGCGGTTGTCCAAGGCGGATGGTAAGCGAAAACCGTACTCTACCAAAGTCTCTTTTCGGGAACGGTCGCCATTGTACATCCCGCGGATCTGGGGGACGGTCATGTGGGATTCGTCTATAAAGAGCAAGAAGTTGGGCGGAAAATAGTCGATCAATGTCCAGGGATGCGTGCCAGCCGGGCGTTGATCCAAATGACGGGAATAATTTTCAACACCGGCACACGAGCCAGTCTCACGCAGCATTTCCAGGTCGTAGCGAGTGCGCTGCTCCAGGCGCTGAGCTTCGAGGAGCATTTCGTGTTCTTTGAAGTATGCCAGGCGCTCTTCCATTTCGATTTCGATTGAGTTCAGGGCGGCCTGGAGTTTGTCTTCTTCGGTAATGAAGTGCTTGGCCGGGAAAATGGAAACCTGGTCCATCTCTTCTTTAATCTCACCGGTAAGCATGTTCATCTCGACAATGCGCTCCACCTCATCCCCAAAAAAGGTGATCCGGTAACCTGTTTTATCCTGGTAAGCTGGGACCAAATCCAGGGTGTCGCCGCGCACGCGGAAGCTGCCAGGAGCAAGGTCGAGGTCGTTGCGGGTGTAATGGATTTCAACAAGCCGGCGGAGCAAAAAGTTGCGTCGGATAACCTCGCCGATTTTGAGGTTGATGACTACTTTTCCATACGCTTCTGGATTACCGAGCCCGTAGATGCAGGATACCGAGGCGACGATGATGACATCCTGGCGGGAAAGTAAAGAGGTTGTCGCAGCCAAGCGAAGGCGTTCGATCTCTTCGTTGATATCGGTTTCTTTTTCAATATACAGATCGCGCCGAGGAACGTAAGCTTCCGGCTGGTAATAGTCATAGTAAGAGGTAAAGTATTCGACGGCGTTATCTGGAAAGAATTCCTTGAACTCGGCATACAGCTGTGCGACTAGAGTCTTGTTATGGGCGATCACTAACGCCGGTCGCTGGGTGGCCTGGACGATGTTTGCCATGGTGAAGGTTTTGCCGGTACCCGTGGCTCCGAGCAGTACCTGGTGCTGATACCCTTGTTCTAATCCATTGACCAGTTGTGAGATCGCTTCGGGTTGGTCTCCGGTGGGTTTGTACGGGGCTTGCAGATTGAATTCTTTCATTTTACGAAACACTCTGTGCAATTTTCTAGTAGGTGAGGGTTGTTTGGATGATATTGAAGATAGGTCTCCATATTATAGAACAAATGTAATAATTCGGGAAGGGAACCCAACTTTTATTAACGAGTGGTTGACATAGTTTTGAGGTTGGAATTAGTATCGAATAGAAAATAAAGTAGGGTATGTTCTCCCTTAAGTTTTTTCCTATTTCACTGGGTTTGGTGGGAAAGTGCCCTCAGGAGCGTAAAAGTCGACCGGGTGAATACCGTCGGTGACCTGCCCAGCAGTGACCTGAACCTCGATGAGTGAATGATCGCTGCATTCAACGCTTAAGCCGCAGAGAACGGATTGCGTATAGCCACCACCATAATCATCTCCCTGAACATAGGCAATCACATGGTAACTGCCTGGTGGAAGGTGCTCGATTTGGTACACAGGATCATTCAGGTTGGTGTTGGAATAATAATATCGGTTGGTGTCAAGGTTGGTTGCCACCACGGTCATAGCCGGGATAAATTCAGAAGGATAGCCTAAATTTCCGGCAATCGATCCATGAATCTGCTCGTATTTTATCCCTGGTGGGTAGGGGATTTCTGATGGAGAGAGATTCCAATCGCAAATTTGTATGTCATTAACCTCTTCGCCTGTAAAGACCTCAAATTCAATCAGAGAATGATCGGTGCAGTCTTCACTTAGACCGCAAGGAACTGCCTCAGAGTACACTCCCACAGCAGAATAATCCCGCAGCCAGGCATAAGCTACATATTTTCCTGGGGGCAACCCTCCAGTAAAGACAATTTGTTCACCTGGTATCGGAATAGATGTGATCTCTTGTTTCTCCTTATTTTCAAGATATAGAATTACGTCGGGGACGTTTTCACCGGGGTAACAAATCTTTCCATTGACGGTCCCAGTTTGATATAAGTCTTTAGGAGGCGTAGGCGGAATGGGCTGGTTACCAGTATTTTGAGGAGATGGGCGTACCTCGTTAACCTCACCAAGGTTGAAAGAGCAGGCTACTCCTACCATTAAGAGCAAACCTAAGATAACGATTAACCGCTTCATCACTTGCTCCTTAAGCTATTAAGTATCATGTTCATTCTCTGATATAAATCGGGTTGCTGAAGATCCACCCGCGGCGCTTTCCTTTGAACTCGATATAAGCCTCCACCCGGTAGACACCCGGACCTTCAACCCGGTGGATGAGCGAAACGCGCTTATGAGAGGTTTTGATCATTTCTCCGTCTTTGATCAGGAGACATTCCGCAGCTTGGGGAAGTTTTATTTGTAAGGTGACCGACTGACTTCCCTCGATAGTATCTCCCATGATGTGATCTTTCCGATCAGAGTGAGCGGAGAAGCGGAAGCCCTTGGTTGGTGCAGGAAGATCATATCCCACAAAAGCATGCCCAGCGGCTA
>JARROY010000384.1:0-2783 GCA_037383445.1 Anaerolineales bacterium
GCTTAATTTCCTTTTATCTCCTGTTGGCGCTCTTAATCCGCTGCTAGTCAAGGACCATTTCAACGGTTCGGTTCTACAGCTGGGTACTTTTGAGTCTTTATTTGGAATTGGTGTGATTTTAGGCGGCCTTGTGTTAGGTGTGTGGGGGGGATTTAAGCGAAAAATATTTACCTCAATGATTGGTATTGCCTTGCTTGGGATTGGTGTATTGACGATAGGTCTGCTGCCTTCAGATATGTTCACCATTGCTCTAATTTCCGCAGGCGTTTTTGGCTTTAGTTTGCCTTTTGCCAACGGTTCAATTGGCGCAATTATGCAAAGTTCGGTAGCCCCCGATATGCAAGGTCGGGTGTTTTCCCTGTTGAGCAGCCTTGCAAGTGCCATGTCGCCAATTGGTTTGGCGATTGCAGGACCAATCTCGGATGTAATTGGAATTCAAACTTGGTTCCGAATTGCAGGAATTGCATGTATCGGTATGGGAATTTTAGGTTTTATGATCCCGGCGGTTTCCAATATCGAATCCAATAACCCAAGCGGAACGACCAAAAAAGAACATGTTTCGCAAACTGAAATCAGTGGTTCTACCGTAGAAGGGGCAACAGTTTCCTCACCAGAAAGATGATAAATACTTAACCTAAAAAAGATTGCCCCAGAATTATTGGGCGATCTTTTTTTAATCAGTAAAATAATATTTGTGTATTTAACTTCTAGCCTTTTGATACGCGTCCAGGGTGCGCTGACGAGAAAATTGCAGATCGATAATTGGTTCAGGGTAATCAGTTCCAATGAGGCATTTTGCAGACTGCTGCTCGGAAAGGCTCATTTTCCAAGGGGCATGAATGTAGCGATCGGGTACTGAGTGGAGTTCGGGTACCCACCGGCGGATATATTTCCCATTGGGATCGAATTTCTGGCTTTGAGTAATAGGATTGAAGATGCGAAAATAAGGTGCGGCATCAGTCCCTGTCCCCGCCACCCACTGCCAGCCGCCATTGTTAGCAGCGGGGTCGCCATCCAGCAGATTTTTCATAAACCAAGCTTCACCCCAGCGCCAGTCAATCAATAAATTTTTGACTAAGAACGAGGCTGTGACCATCCGTGTGCGGTTGTGCATCCAACCAGTTTCAGCTAGCTGGCGCATGGCGGCATCCACCACCGGGAAACCGGTTCGACCAGCTTTCCATGCTGAAAAGTCTTCCTTATCATTTATCCAAGGTAAATCCCTGTATTCTTTTCGAAAGGATTGGTGTAATGAGTTTAGATAATGGTAAAGGATATAGTTAAAGAATTCTCGCCATATCAGTTCATTTAGCCAAGTTTCTGCGCTGTTTCGTTGGCTGTCATTTTTGGCGGCTTGGATGGCAGAAAAAGCTGTGGTAACTGCCTGGCGAATGGAAATTAAACCGAAGCGAAAGTATGGCGAAAGTTTTGAGGTTGAATTTAGATCGGGTCGATTTCGCGATTCCTGGTAGGAAAAAATTGGTGCATGAGGCCCGTCTGTAAATGCTGCTAATATTTCTTGTGCGGATTTCTCACCAGGAAGGAAGCCTGTCTTATCTGAGTTGTAGGATACTTCAGGCAACGGTTGGGATGTGATACCCTTTGGTGTGGGGATGTGATTGGGAGCGGAAAGAATGTTGAAAGGCGTGGGGGGTGGTTTTTCTTTCCAGCGCCGCATAAACGGGGTATAGACCTTGTACGGAGTGCCGTCATTTTTGAGAATGGATGATGGATGGTGAAGGCTGGTGTTTCCAAACAGATTAAAAGGGAGGGTTTCTGCGATCTGTGAATCTCGTTTACGAGCGTAGGGAGTGAGATCCTCTTCCGAAAAAATCGCATTAACTTCGAATTTCTGGACCAACTCTGATAGCTGCTGTTTTGGCTGACCTTGACGAATGATTAATTGACTTCCCCGTTTACGCAATTCGGCATCAAGACTTTTGAGATTGGAGAGTAGAAAATTGCCCCTTCTTTGGCTGAACCATCGACCTTGCCAAAGTTTCGGATCGAGGATAAAAAGAGGGATAACCCCATCGCCATTTGCCAGTGCGGCATGTAGCGCAGGGTTATCCGTTAAGCGAATATCTCGGCGGATCCACCAGATTGAAGGAGCCATAAAAATTGCTTTAGCTGCGCCGGGTGCGGACACGCAAGGCAAGCAGCGCAAGCGTATACATTAAGGCGGCTAAGATCAGACAGGCGATAACAGCTTGGAGAATGGTAGTACCGTCCCAACCAGTATTGAGCAGCTTTCGCATCGCTTGCATAACGTAGGTGATCGGATTAAAAGTTGCGGCTGTTTTCAACCACCCATCTAAGAGCTCCAATGGGACAAAGGTAGGTGCCAGAAATGTTAGAGGGAAAAAGATAAAACCAGCCCCCTGAGTGGCGGCGGCATTGCCGCTACCAAGAGCTGCGGATACAGTGAAACCGGCAAATCCTGTTCCTAAGAGCACGGCCAGTCCGATCAGGACGAGCATTCCAGGAAAACCGGTAGCGGGTTCAAGACCCATCAATAAAGCCACACCGAGCACCAAAGTCGCTTGGAGGCCAAGAATAATTGAACCTGCCAAAATTGGTCCAAAGAGAAGAGTTGTCCGTTTTACTGGTGTGAGGAGCAGTTTGTCGAAGTATCCGCGCTCAATATCCCGAACCAGGTTTTGGGCAGCAATCCCTGCACCCGATAGAGAAGAGCTAACAATCGACAGTGGTAATATGAAACCTAAATAGCTGCCCCCA
Organism: Anaerolineales bacterium; assembly: GCA_037383445.1. Classification (GTDB taxonomy): domain Bacteria; phylum Chloroflexota; class Anaerolineae; order Anaerolineales; family UBA11579; genus UBA11579. The sequence goes on from JARROY010000384.1 coordinate 2,740, forward strand.
ATATCTGGCAAAAAGCCGGAGGCTCTGCCCAGTGTTGATTCGTA
>JARROY010000385.1:0-2781 GCA_037383445.1 Anaerolineales bacterium
TTACATGATTATTTACCGTTTGGGTTAATTATGTATGAGAAAGCCGGTAAAAGGTTGCAAATAAAATATATTTTTAAACCTTAGAGTGTTCAATTGCCATCAATAATATTTTTATTAGCTACAGTTTATCCATTGCAGCAGATATTTTTTCTATCGCCTCTTTAAGATTATCCATTGAATTCGCGAAACACAATCTTAAATATCCTTCCCCAAAATCACCAAATGAAGTACCCGGAAGTAATGCCACACCAGCATATTCCAAAATATATTCAGCAATTTCGGCAGATGGTCTCCCGAATGATGAAACATTAGGAAACACGTAAAAAGCTCCTTTGGGGTTACGGCAGGAAATCCCAGGAATATTGTTTAATCCTTGCACCAAGACATCTCGACGCTCACGATACATTTCAACTACCTTTTCAACCTGGATTTGATCTCCCTGAATAGCTTCAATTCCAGCAACTTGAGTAAAGTCCGCCGTACTGCCAACGGAATGAGTAAGCAGAAGAGATACGCGCTCTGCTAAAGTTGTAGGCATTATTCCATACCCCAAGCGCCACCCGGTCATGGAATAGGTTTTTGAGAATCCATCACAAATGATAGTGCGTGCCTCCATACCCGGCAGAGAAATGATGGAAGGTGCCTCGTCTTCATAAACTAACCGCGAATATATCTCATCAGACAATACCCAAAAATCATGTTCTATCGCCTTTTCTGCAATATATTCTAAGGTGTTTTGAGATATGACCCCTCCAGTTGGATTGCTCGGGGAATTAAGGATTATTAAACGGGTATTGTTACTTATTTTTTCCTCGAGTAAATTGATATCGATCGAAAAATCAAGTTGCTCGGACAATGGTACCGGGACTGGGGTTCCTCCAGCAACCTCAATCATTGCTTTATAGGTAGGGAAACCAGGATCTGGATAAATCACCTCATCACCGGGTTCAATTAAAGCCAAAGTTGGAAAAAAGAGCGCAGGTTTTGCCCCAGGTCCGACAACAACTTGATTATAGGTAAAAATTACGTTTCTCCTTCCCCCGGCATCCTCCGCAATTGCTTGTCGCAAATCTATGCTGCCAGCTGAAGGTGTATAGCGCGTGTGTCCATTTTGAATCGCTTGTATTCCAGCCTTAGAGATGTTCTCAAAAGTAGGAAAATCTGGTTGCCCAATCTCAAGATGGATAATTTTCTTCCCCTCAGTTTCCAATCGTTTTGCTTTTTCCAGCACAAAATAGGCTCCCTCCGGCATAAGAGATTGAACTCGTATAGAAAATATTTCCATTGTAGCCTCCCAATAGGTTAAACTATTAGTGATATGGATTATAAACCAATCAGCATGATATAGTATTATTCCCCTATTTGTACTCTATGCAAATACTAAAATATAAGCGAAAATAGTAAACAAGAGGCCGTTTTATAAAACAAAGAATTAAGTATACAAGAATATTATAATTGGTGGCTATGCGCAACACATGAAGAAAAATATCTTCTTTTTTCTATCTTTTGTAATTATATTTAGCTCTTTAGGGATGACTTTTGATCGTTCCTTAAATGCTCAAAGTATAACCGGCCCGGTCACTTTGCAGGATTTTCAAATCACCTCAAGGGATTCTGGCTGGATTATCCTAGGAAACAATTTATATTGGACAACTACTGGTGGAAAAAGTTGGGAAAATATTTCGCCTGCCTTGGATCAAACCTTACGCAGTGTAGAATTTTTGGACGATCAAACTGGTTTTGCGATCACCTCAAAAATAAACCCCAACCAAACAATCAGTTATCTGTTTTTCTACACAAACAACCGAGGAACAACTTGGGAATCCAGAGAAATTATTTCATATCCACTCACAAATCCGGATGCGTTTTCCTCTTCCATAAATATATCTTTCGTAAATTCCGAAAGTGGCTGGGTGCTTTTTCAACGATTAACAAGCTCAAATTTTAACCTTGGAACTCTGTTCCGCACGAGTGACGGAGGAGATTCATGGCAAACGCTCCCCCTCCCCGTAGCTGGAGAGTTGCAATTTATGGACAACCTAAACGGATACCTTGTCGGTGGAATCCAAAATCAAGCACTCTATCGCACAGCTGACGGAGGAAATACTTGGAGCCGTTTTGAATCTCCATCAAATTTGATCTCAAACGCAACCCTCCCAAATTTCATCACCCATGAACTCGGAGAATTTGTTTCGCTCGAAAAAAGAAATCATGGAACGGTATTAAAAGTCTTTGGAACCACGGATTCTGGCTTGAACTGGCTTAATAAATCTGAGATTGTAATTTCTGAAAACGAATGGCTTTATGCTCCCGTTTCATCCGTCCCGGGAGAGATCAAAATTATCACACCTGATCAAGTCATCACCTATTGGCAGACGGCAGAGATGTTAGAGGTAGAAGATCGAACCATAAAGGACAACATATCCAAATTTGATATGGCTGACAATAATCATGGATGGGCCGTCTCTTACCAGATGAATAGTGTCGAATCTGGAGAAACTAAATCCTGCACACCATCACAAAACTTGTTAAAAACCCAAAATGGTGGCATTAGCTGGTCAATTATCAAGACGCCAATTATGCTAACCGTTTTTGAACCAGATCAGAGTGCTCAATCAATTACACCGAACCAGGTCCCCGGCCTTTCTCGCACTGACTGGCATACTGGGCAAGGATTTGACCAATGCGAGATATTTCCCCTTAGCGACTTGCAGAAATGGAAAACCAATAGCCCCTACTCGGTGGTTAACTTATATATTGGCGGCAATGCAAGAGCTTGTG
>JARROY010000386.1:0-3911 GCA_037383445.1 Anaerolineales bacterium
GAGTTGAGCCGAGTAATTGAGCGCATCGTAAACCGTTAGCTCCATATGGATGATGTCTTTTTGGGGTACAAATCCAATGATATTTCGGATTGAATCGAAATTCTCATACACATTGGTTTCGTTCACAAATACCTCACCGTGGGTTGCGGGACGGTATCCGGCGATAGCATCCACCAATGTGGATTTACCACCCCCGCTCTGGCCAACAACCACCACAAATTCTCGTGGTTTGAGGACCAGGGAAATATTCTGAAGCATATTTAAGTCAGGCCGAACCCATTTATTCAGACCAAGGGCTTCCACTCGCAAATCCATCGAGTCATCATATTGGGCAATGGAATCAAGGCCGATGACAAAGCGCTGAGACCCAATCCGAATCGAGTCGTCCTGGTGCAGCCATACTTCTCCCGTAATACGCTCACCATTCACAAACGTACCATTTGTGCTGCCCAGGTCGGTTAGTTTATAACGCTGCCCGACTTTTTCAAGTTGAGCGTGAAATCGAGAAACCTGCGGAATGTTAAGAACCAGGTCGTTGTCCGCATCACGTCCGATCTGGATCACATTCTTAGGTCCAAAGGTGATCTCCTCTTCAACCAGCGCGGCTTCGGCTGGCGAGGTATAGGTCATCGATACCATGAGACCAGGATCCTGACCCCCAATGCGCATTTTTGAGCCGTGGATCAGGTGAGTGGATTTAGTCACAACTTTTCCATTCACGGATACCGGGTTGCCAGCGGCTGGCAAAACCACCAAGGTATACCCTCCATTCGGTGAACGCTCAAAATAACCGTGGTTGCGCGAAACAATCGGTGAATCGATCACAATATCATTCTCAGCAGAGCGGCCGAATGTGACCTTCTCACTTGTGAGTGGATACACTTCCGAGTCAATCCCTGCTATACCAACCGTTACCTCAGGAGGAGTATCCGGATCAAACCCTGTCAGAATTTCTCCAACAGCGGTCTGTGCATAGTCTTTGGGTGAGGCCACCAAAGTTTGGTTTAAATGAGTGAATTTTATTGGGGTTTCTGAGGCAGCCGGGCCTTGGTATCTAATCCTTACATTTTGTCCGAGACCAATTACATCTCCGGAATTAAGCGTATAAGGTTGACTGATCCTTTCGCCATTGACGAAGGTGCCATTGCTGCTTCCCAAATCTTCTACTTGAACATTCTCCTCAACCCTCGTTATTTTTGCATGGAGTTTAGATACTGCGGAGTAATCCACCACAAAATCATTACCGGGGTCTCGCCCTATGGTGCTTTCAATATTTTTGAAAACAAACTCTTCTCCAGACGAAGGGCCTTCAAGAACTCTCAATATGTGTTGACTCTCTCTATCCATCCAAATCTCTCGATCCTTTGTGGGCACGAAAAACATCTAAGTTTTTAGATATGCAGTTATCACAACAGCGGGTGACAGTCATTATTTTAATTTTTGTCCGTTGGGTGAAAACGAGGATTAAATACTAGTTACTTCCACCTCTGAACTATTAAATTATTTAAGTTTTGGTTATCCTGAAGCTTTATTGAATCTCAACAAAATACTGTCTAATATTATCATAATTGTCTAGTTTTTGAAATAAATTCACCAGACTCAATCGATCCAAGCGGACCTATATCCCAGATTGAACAGCTGTACCACTCAATCTATCAGTTGATGATCAGAAGTTGGAATAGTCAGTTAGGCGTTTACCCAGGTTAAGTACAAAGACGGGTAAAAGGAACACATCCCCCCTCAACATAATCGCGCTGGCATTCTGCACTGCCCAGCCGCCGAACCAAATCAGTAAACGGCGGCCGGGCTTAAGGCAAATCCGGAAAATTATCTGGGTTTTCTTTTTCTTTTTCCTTTTCCCAGGTCATCACCGTAGGCTGTAATTTTTTTCAGGACCGGTTGGTTGACCCCTTTTTGTTTAAGGTATTCAACCGTTTGGTTTATTTCTTCCTTTGCCTCAGTGATTTCACCAATTTGAGCGAGGGTATCCACCCGAAGACGGCGTACTTCATGATAATCCAGGTTGGTGAGAGTATTTTCATCCTCTTTTTGATGCTGGAGGGTCTCCGCCGTTAGACCCAGGACCTTTTCCGGTTCAGCCTGGCGGTATAGCTTCAGCTTGCGTTTATCTTCCTCAATCCGGTAGAAATCACGCTTGAGATTCTTTGCAAAAGTCAGTTTGGTCTGAGCAGCGAGGCGACTCTTGGGGAATCGCTCCACAATTTCATGCAGGGTATTCATCCCACTATCCAGATAAGGTGAGCTGGAACCTTCCAAATACAGCGCCATCCCGGTGGAATAGTTGAAATAGTCTTGTGCGATGCGTTCTTCGGCTCTCTCAAAAGGCCGGCCAATGCGGATGCGGTGCACGTTGGATGGGATTAAGATATCCCCACCGCCATGGTAAACTGCCTTGACCAGATACTCACCCGGGTTATCAAAATAATACCCATCCACCCCAAAACTTAGGAAGACGTTTTCGCTGAACCGGTCGTCACCTTTGTTCTTCTCGTTTTTTTGCAGCGGTTTCAGCTGAGTTGTTTCAGGGGTTGCGACCTTACACAAAATCGGTGAATATTGAACAGTACGACCATTCGGTTTTTGAATATAGACCACCACCCCGCCATATTCCGGATTAAGGCGGGTGTCGAGTTCTAAGGTTAAGTCGCTCAAATTTTTCAGGCGGAACTCGAGCGAGACCGGCTGCATGAAATCAAAATATGCCGGCGAGCGGACGAGCAATTCGATCGGCAGCTCTCCTTCGGCATCCGCGAACACAATATGAATTAACTCGTCATCATCAAAGCGGAACTCGAAATTCTTCCAAAATTCGTTGGCACCATTTCGCTGGTCATATTTCCAATCATAGTTCATCCAGGAAAGCGCATCGGGCCTTGCTTTATCCCAAGAATGCAGGAAGTTGAAGGCATGGCCGATTTCGTGAACATAGGTGTAGAGCAGTTTGCGCATGGCCGCCGCTTGTGCCTGGGTTGTGGGGTTATCCACCAGCTGGTTGAACCAGCCATGGTTGCGAAACACTGCACACCCCTGACGATCTGGGGCTTCACCGGCACCGCCATAGATAGCTTTAGCATCAAACATTATCCCGCCCACACTGGATTTTTCATAGGTGCCCGCCAAGATGCACCACATATGCCATTTAGGCCAGGCACCTTTATAATCGCTGAAATGCTGTTCCATTGCATCATGCAGTTCATCCGGGGACCAGGTATCAAACTCAGGGGCGCTGTCGTCAATAATTGTATGGGTCGGGTTGATGGCCAGATCAATACCCGCTTCAAGGTAAGCTTCCCGAATATCCAGAACACGCTGAGGCAAACCGCTGGGACGGTTGTTGTGCAAATCAGTGTCGTAGCTCGGCATGGTCGGGGATTGATTCACCGAATTACAATAATCCACTTCCAGGGTGATTTCTCGAAAGGCATGCGATTTTCGAGCGCACTCATACACTTGGGTCTGACCATCGCTGGTGGAAAGGGTGACTCTGGCAGGGCCAGCTGATTTGAACGATCCCCAGGGAATAGTGATAGCGGCAGTAGTGGCGAAATGCCCGCCGTTCCAGTAGCGCACCTCTCCATCGATTTCCACATGGCAGCGGTGCCAGGTCAATTCAGGAGCATCGATAATCCAAGACTCCTGATACACCCGCCATGAATACTCTTTGCCAAACCAGCGGAAAGCATACTTCCGGTAAAGGTCTGCACTGACGCGTTCCATTACCGGGGAATTGGCATAGCGCGGATCAATATCCACCCGCAGGTCCAAAGCATACCGTCCCGTACTAGGGGAAATCATATCCCCTTCATAGCGGCCGCTGACCGGCCCAATGCGGTAGCACCGCCACCAATCGACCGCTTTCTTAACCGAATCCGGGGTGGGATCCGGATTCG
>JARROY010000387.1:0-4941 GCA_037383445.1 Anaerolineales bacterium
CTCAAAAAAACAATAAAATCAAATTGAGTACCAACTTACCATCAAAATAAGCAAACCACAAAATAAAATAGTTGAAAAAACTTAAACGGAGAACATATGCAGTACGCAAACTCATTGCTTGACCTGATTGGGAACACACCCCTCCTGAAACTAGCCAGGTTATTACCCAAATCGAAAGTTTTTGTTAAATGTGAATTTATGAATCCAATGAGTGTTAAAGACCGTCCCGTCCTCCAGATCATTGAGGATGCCGAAACAGCAGGCTTGCTACGTCTCGGATCAACCCTAATCGAGACCACCAGCGGCAATACCGGAATGGCTGTTGCCTATATTGCTGCCATCAAGGGATACCGGGCGGTTCTTGTGATGTCTGAAATTCAAAGTATAGAACGACGCCTAATCTTAAAAGCGTACGGCGCAGAGTTGGTCTTAACTCCCGCAGATGAAGGAACTGCGGGAGCCCGTAAGCGCATGAAGCAAATTCTTTCCGAAAATCCAGATTACTTCTATGTCGGCCAGCACGTCAATCCATCGAATCCTAAAGCCCATTACCGAACAACTGGTCCTGAAATATGGACTCAAACCAGTGGAAAAATTGATATCCTGGTCGCAGCTTTAGGCACGGGTGGGACAATTTGTGGAGCTGGCCGTTATCTCCGTGAACAGAACCCGGAAATTCAACTAATCGCGGTAGAGCCCGAAGAATCACCTTTTATATCAAAGGGTATTTTTAAGCCGCACCGCATCATGGGAACTTCCCCAGGATTTATTCCCGAGACGTTAGATAAAGAAATGCTCGACGAAATTTTTTTAGTGAATGAAAACCAAGCCTTTGAGATGTGTCGAACACTTTCCCAAACAGAAGGTATGCTCGTGGGGATTTCATCAGGAGCAGCAATTTTTGCGGCAGCCCAGGTGGCGTCTCGCCATGAAAACCAAGCAAAGAATATAGTCGTAATTGCTGCGGATACCGGTCAAAGATATCTCAGCGTAAAAGGCTTATTTGATTAACGGATCATTCTAGAATTTGGTTTCTAAATCGTTATAAATCTTCTTAAACTTCAATTGGGACGCTGTCAGTATAGCACCAAAGCCACCTTTCCTCTGGCTCGTATGAAACTATTACGGGGTGATTCGTCGCATGGAAATGTTTTGTGGCGTGTTTATTCTTTGATTCATCACAACAGCCAACGTGCCCACAGGTCAAACATAATCGAAGATGGACCCATTCATCCCCCATCTTCAAACATTCCTCACAGCCATCTGCAGAAGGTGTAACATCATTGATTTGAGAAAAATGACCGCAACCATGGGTATTAATTGATTCTTCCTGAATCATCTTGCGAACAACCGATGCCAGTTGCACTTTGCCACTATTATCTTTTTTCATCATTTCTCCTTGGTTAAAATGTAGAAGGCTCTTCTTGCTGATCAAGTCTATTTGGCGGCATCACTCTTCAAAGTTGATCGGCAGCCATACCTCAAATACCGTTTGGCCCGGTTTCGATCTAACTTTGATATCGCCCCGATGCTTTTGTACCACAATATTATATGAAATATTTAAACCCAATCCGGTACCTTTTCCGGGTGGTTTTGTTGTAAAAAAGGCATCAAAAATATTCGATCTAGCTTCTTCAGGAATACCCGGTCCGTTATCTTCTATCTCAACAACGATCCAATCGCTTTCTTGCTTGGTGCGAATAATAATCTGAGGATCATCGACCTCTTGCAAAGCGTCAATTGCATTATCGAGGATGTTTGTCCACACCTGATTGAGTTCACTCCCATACCCCATAATCTCTGGCAGGCTAGTATCATATTCTTTCTTAACATTGATTTTCGATTTGAGTTTGTTATGTAAGATTGTAAGCGTGTCATCCAATCCTTCACACACATCAACAGACTGGATCGGTGCTTGGTCTAAATACGCATACGATTTCAACGACTTGACGATGGTAAATATCCGCCCTGATCCCAATGAAAGTTCATTCAATAAACTATAAACCGTGAAGGTGGCATCCAGCCATTCAATAATACACAATAATCTCTCAGCCGGAAACTTTACCGATAAAGTTGAGATTTCCTCATCCCCAAAATTAAGATTAACCAAATTTGGGGCGACCATCCAGGAATTTTCCACTTCGTGCTCATCTAACCACTCTTCCAGACGGCTTTCTCGATCACTTCTGGTTAAAGAATCCAATTCCAGAGGGCTGGTGGCACTTTTGTATGCTTTCTCTTCTAAATCATGTAACTCATTCCACTGAGCTTCATCAAATCCTAACTGGCAGATATGGACATAAGCTGCATCCAGTGCCTTAATTGAGACCACTAATTGTTCAGAACTGCGTTTCACTGCAGCAGCAGGGTTATTCAATTCATGCGCGACGCCTGCTGTTAATGTACCCAATTGAGCCATTTTCTCACTTTGCCTTAAAGATACCTGATCGGATTTCATCCGCTCGAGCATGGTATAAAACAGAGACTGCATCGCCGATGGGCTTGAATGCAGTAACCGGTCGAAATTTTCTTTGTCGATGGCATAAAAAACGGTATCCGTTCTGGCTCGGATAGTTGCCGAACGAGGAGCCGACTGAAGCAAAGCCATCTCCCCTATCACCGCACCTTCTCCCCTTACCGCCAGTAAAACCTCACGTCCGCTGGATTCTTTTAATATCTCGACTTCTCCCTCTTTGACAAAGAAAGCCCGATTAGCCTTATCTCCTTCATTGAATAATACTTCCCCTTTTCGAATAGAGACAGTCTCTACTGAATCCGCAACAACGAGATTTGTGTTAGAAAATCGTGGTCTTTCATTAGACGGTCTTTAGATATTGGTGAACTTGGCTAACCGCTATGGCTCCATACCCAACTGCAGAAGCCACCCGTCGAACAGCCCCTTGCCGAACATCACCTGCGGCAAAGATGCCTGGAACGTTCGTTTCCAACAAAAATGGGTTTCGCTTGAGTTTCCATTTTTTCATTAGTTCTTCATTTTCCATTACATCAGGACCAGTTGGGATGAACCCAGCCCGATTACATCCTACCACATTGGCGATTACCTCGGTATGTGGTACGGCACCGATAAAAATATATAAGGCGGCAGCTGGAACAGTGTTCCGTTCACCGGTTTCGTTATTAAAATAGGTGATTTCTTCTAGCCCATTTTTTCCTTTTATTTCTGCAACTTCTGTATTGGTCAACACCTCAATATTTTTCTGATTGGCAATTTGATCGATCAAATATTGTGACATGCTGTTTGTCAGCGAGCCGCTCCGCACCAACATGGTCACCTTGCTAGAGAAACGGGCAAAATACATCGCCCCTTGCCCGGCAGAGTTTGCACCCCCAACCACAAACACATTTTTATCCTTGTAATTCGCAGCCTCAGTCAAAGCCGCTCCATAATAAACGCCCGCTCCTGTCAACCGCTTCACACCTGGGGCATCAAGTTCGCGCAAGGTTACACCTGTCGCAACCAACAACGCTTTGGTCGTAATTTCCTGCCCGCCCTTTAGGACCACGATTTTATATGGATCGTCTAATTTTACTTTTTCAACTTCTTGAGCGGTTAAAATTTCACACCCCAAACGAATAGATTGATCTGTCGCGCGCCTGGCAAGATCCGAACCGCTAATACCTTTTGGAAAACCCAAGTAATTTTCAATCCTAGAACTTGTACCCGCTTGGCCCCCGGTAGCTTCTTTCTCAATCAACAAGGTCTTCAATCCCTCCGATGCACCATACACAGCAGCGCCCAATCCTGCCGGACCACCCCCAATGATAATAAAATCATAATAGGGAGCAGACGCCTCAGTTTTTAGCCCAACTTTTTTGGCTATTTTCTGATAATCTGGATTAACAAAAACATCTCCATCGGGGAAAAAAACAATCGGCAGCTGCTTGGAACCGGATTGAACAGAATCAACCAACAATTGGGCTTCGGAATTCAATTCAACATCCATCCATTGATAAGGAATTCTATTACGAGCCAAAAAATCTTTTACGTTGTGGCTTGTTGCTGACCATAGAGTTCCAGCTACCCGAATCCCATCATATGGCGGAGAATAAGACGCCATCCAGTCCCCTAGCAGATCATCCAAGACCGGATACAACTTCTCTCCTGGAGGATCCCAGGGCTTTAGCAAATAATAATCCAGTTCAATAGTATTGATACTGGTAATCGCCGCTTCTGTATCAGCGTAAGCGGTAAGCAGAACCTTTTTCGCATCAGGATAGAACTGACGGGCATTGGTAAGTAAATCCGTACCTTCCATCTCGGGCATCCGCTGATCGACTAAGAATAAAGCAACTGGGTCATTCCTCTTTTTTAATTCAACAATTGTTTCTAATGCTTCTTTCCCCGATCCCGCCTTGAGAATCCGATATTCTTTTCCATACTGCAATCTAAGATCCCGGACAATCGAATTTAAAACTTGGGGTTCATCATCAACCGAAAAAATTACAGGTTTTGCCACTTACCATTTCCTCCAATATATTTGCTGTTCCGAACGATCATCGATAAATTTCTACCAATCAATCCGATAACCTAATCTAAAGAAAATTATCAATCAATCCAAAAATAATTATGCCACAGTAAAAAATTTAATAAAGCTTTGCTTATTAATCCCTCTCAATTACTTGGTATAAATTTCCAAAACTGCACAATCACGACCTGATACAAACCGTCGTTCATGCGCAAGATGGCGGACGCACGGCCACGCGACTTCGCTATTGTGATGAGCCCAGGGCGAGGAAACGCTTGTCCGGCCCCTTCCCGGCCAAGCGAATCGGCCAGCAATCGATTGTCCGGCGACACAAGCATTACAACATTGGCATTGATACGTGAGCCGTGATTCCGAAGGACCGACGAGATCGTTGCATCATCGACAGTTGCGACGGCCTTGCGGAATGCAAAGTCTTTCGACACAACTTCGGCTG
>JARROY010000388.1:0-5056 GCA_037383445.1 Anaerolineales bacterium
CAGCCCGATTGGGTTACGCACCCGACCAACGGGAGTTTAATCCGCACCTCACGTTTGGCCGGGTTTCTCGCAATGCCAGTACCAAACAGGTGCGGAAAGTAAGCACACTGCTGCGTAATCATAAGATTAGCTTTTTAGGCGCTGCAAGGATTGAGGATGTGACTCTCTTCCGCAGCGACCTTGGACCGAATGGGGCAGTTTATAGTAAAATTTATACAGCAAAATTATCGGAATAACCAACACGAGGTGAATTTGGACGGATTGGAAGTAGCACGTACAATTGTAGATGCATTGGAAGATAAAAAGGGGGAAGACATTTTGTTGATGGACCTTCAAGGAATTGCACCATTTACAGATTATTTTGTGATTTGTACCGGGACCAGCAACCGGATGCTGAAAGCGTTGGTTCATGCTGCCATGGACGAAGTCCGGGAAAAGCACCACCTTAGAACCCGGGTGGAAGGAACCGAGTTGGATGGCTGGATTTTGGCAGATTTTGGGGATGTGATTCTGCACATATTTTCTCCGCTTCAACGAGAGTATTACGGCCTGGAGCAGTTATGGAGTGAGGGGAAAACCGTTCTTCATTTGCAGTAGTTTGAATTACATTATTAATAAAATAATCGGGAACGAAGAATCGCTCCCGATTTTTTTGTTTACATCAGTTCAAAGTAAACTATTGTGTACCGTGTTTCCAGAATTGTTTTTACGGGAAATTTATGGCTTGCTTTTCGTATTCACCGAGGGTTATTCAAAGACCCATTCATCGATAGACCGTTTCCAATCGATGATTTCTTCCGGGTTGAACCACAGTGCTATCTCAGCTTTTGCATTTTCCACTGAGTCCGATGCGTGGGTTAGGTTGCGTCCGATTTCCAATCCAAAGTCATGGCGGATGGAGCCGGGGGCCGCTTCGGTAGGACGGGTGGCTCCCATGGTTTGGCGGACAGCATCCACGGCGTTGTTGCCCTCCCAAATCATTGCCATAACTGGTGCTGAGGTAATATATTCAATCAACTTATCGTAGAAAGGTTTCCCTTTGTGGATAGCGTAGTGCTGCCCGGCAAATTCTTCTGTTGGCTGCATGAACTTGGCTGCAACTAATCGCAGGCTGCGTTTCTCCAGCCGGGAGATGATTTCACCAATTAGACCGCGCTGCACACCGTCTGGTTTTACAAATACCAAGGTTTGTTCCATTTTTTATGCCTCCAAATATAAATAATACCAAAAATAAATTATACCTGAGGTAAGCCAATTATGGGGAAATCATCAAAGTATTTCAAAGTAAAACCCGGGAATTTTCCCGGGTTTTGAGGTTTACAAAATTCAGTTGTTTGCGGCTTATTTATCTGAGAAGTTCTTCCGCCTTGGTGTAAGCATCCAATGCCTGCTGAAGGTCGTCAATTCGCATATATGAATCTCCCAGCAGCTGCCAAAACTCAACATTAACGGGATGTCTGCGGAGGGTTTCGCTAACCTCTTCGATGACTTCGTTAACTAGTTTTCCTTTTTTAACCAATTTATTGAATCCCACTAACGCATCGGCCAGTTCACCTTTTTCGGCAGCTTCTTTTGCGGTTTCAAAGATACTTTGAGGAGAATCGGGCGGTGGGGACGAGGGAGTTTCAACCGTTTGAAGTTCGGGTTCTGCTTCCTCCTCATCAACTTCTTCTACCTCAGATTCGGGCTGCCATTCATCGGTTTGAGTTGGAACGATTTCTTCTTCCTCAAAATCCTGCTCAGTGAGCGAATCCTCACGCGGTTCGAAATCATCGACTTCTGTTTCCGCTAAGACCTCTTCCTGATCGCTTTCGAATTCAACCTGGTCTGGTAAACCGGGTAATTCAGATGTTTCCACATATTCTTCCTGTTCATCGGTAATTTCTTCCAAACTTGAGAGGAATTCACCAGTAGTTTTATCCTCTGTGTCTTGTTCTTGAGTGAATTCTGTACCCACAGATGACAACCATGCGGCGGTTTCTTCGCCAGGCTGAACCTCAAATATTTCCTCTTCTGGAGGCTCAATGGAGGTGGCAGCGGCTTCCTCGGCAGCTTCCTGACCGATCGATTTAAGCCAACCGGTATCGAAATCATCCTCCTCGTCAATGACCGCTTGTTTTTTATCCTCCTGGGGTGCTTCCTCAGTTGGTGAAGGGGCTTCAGGTTCAGCATCATCCAGACCAGACAGCCAATCCGGACCCTTCTCCTCAGCCTGCTCATCCAAAGGAGCCATCCCTTCTTCCTGGAATTCGACCTGTTCGCTGACTTCTACTTCTTCTTCTGTTTCTTCTTCAGTTTGTTCGATGGAGGTTTCAGCGGCTTCCTCGGCGGCTTCTTGGCTAATTTCATCCAGCCAACCCATGGCGAAATCATCTTCCTCTTCTAGGACCGACTGAGGTTTTTCCTTTTGTGTTTCTTCCTCTGTCGATGTTAGGGATTCGATCTCGGCATCCAGCCCGGCGAGCCAATCCGGACTTTCCTCTTCGGCTTGATCATCGAGGGCTGCCATCCAATCGTCTTGTTCTCCAGCCTGCTCGACAGCTTCCACCTCTTCCCCTGTTTCATCCTCGACGGACATCTCAATGGAAGTGGCTGCGGCTTCCTCGGCAGCCTGTTGGCTGATCTCGTCCAGCCAATCCATATCGAAATCATCTTCCTCTTCAACAACCGCTTGAACCGCTTCTTCAGAAGGTTCTTGTTCAGTTGGGATAAGGGTTTCGGCATCGGCTTCCAGTCCGGCAAGCCAATCTGGAGTTTCTTCTTCGGTTTAATCATCTTGGTCTTCAGCCTGCTCGACAATATTCGCCTCTTCCCCTGTATCCTCCTCAAGAGGTGCTTCGAGAGATGTGGCAGCAGCTTCCTCAGCGGCTTCCTGACCGATCTCTTCCAGCCAGTCCATATCAAAATCATCTTCCTCTTCCAGGACTTTCTGGCCTTCTTCTTCACTCAGTTCTACCTCAGGTTGTACGTCTAGAGAGGCTAACCAGTCTTCCGATTCTGCTTCCTCATCAGAAAGAGGTGGTTCCTGCTCAGGTTCAGTCTCTTCTGAAAAGCGATGTTCACTGGCGTCGGCGCGCTGCTCTGGTGATGTAACCAGTTCTTCATCTGGAACCCCTTGTTTAGCGGCTAAGCTTTCAAGCCAAGCCATATCAAGGTCGTCCGCTTCAATTTCCTTACCAGCAGCCGGTTCTTCAGTCATAATTTCTTCGGAGGTTTCAGGCTGTGATTCGTCGAGTTCACTCAGCCAATCTGGTGATGGAGTCTCCCGTTGTTGTTCGATCTCTTCTAACCATTCCGAGTCGGCTTCGGCAGAGACCTCACTGATTGGAGCGCTTGGTTCGCTATCAGGTGAGGGAGCCAGATCTCGAATCCAATCCGGGATTTCGGCTTGTTCTATTTCTTCTGGCTGTTCTTCTTCTGTTTCCGAGTCAAACCCGGAAGGTTCCTCTTCTTCACCAGAACTTTTCTGCCACCCAGCTTCTTTTAGAAAATCTGGTAGTTCTACGTCTTCAGGTTTTTGCTCCTGATCTGCATCGGGTGCTGCAAGCCAGTCGCCTGCTTCCTCTTCGGCCTCAGTCTCGATGGCGGAAGGAAGTTCTTCTTCCTCAGCATCAAGGGAGGTAAACCAGTCTTCCTCCTCGGTTTCTTTCTCCTCTTCAGGTTCGGTTTCCTGATCAACGCCGAGTGATGCGAGCCAATCGTCTTCTTCCTCTTCTTCTTTAACTTCACCCTCAGAAGGCAATTTCTCTTCCTCAGTCTCTAATGAAGCGAACCAGTCCTCCTCCTCAGCTTCTTTTTCCTCTTCAGGTTCGGTT
Organism: Anaerolineales bacterium; assembly: GCA_037383445.1. Classification (GTDB taxonomy): domain Bacteria; phylum Chloroflexota; class Anaerolineae; order Anaerolineales; family UBA11579; genus UBA11579. The sequence continues at coordinate 3,816 of JARROY010000388.1, forward strand.
TCCTGACCAACGCCGAGTGATGCGAGCCAATCGTCCTCTTCCTGGTCTTTCTCCGCTTCATCCTCAGAAGGCAGTTCCTCTTCCTCTGCATCTAGTGAAGCAAACCAGTCTTCTTCTTCGGTTTCTTTTTCCTCTTCAGCTTGGGTTTCTTGGCCCGCAGCAAGGGATGCAAGCCAATCATCTTCTTCCTCATCAAGTGAGGCAAGCCGATCGTCTTTTATTTCTAGGGTATCGTCTCTTGCCGCAGTTGAATCAGTATCTTCCGGAACAGCAAATTCTGCCATCCAGTCTTCATCACTGGGCTCTTCTGAAAGAAAATCTGGAAGCCCTTCTTCTTCCGGTTGAGCTTCTTCAGTCTCCTGGCCAAATAGACCAAGATCTTCTTCCTCAGATTCCGGGAACCAGTCTTCTGTTTCAGTTTCCAGGTCTTCGAATAATTTAGGTTCTGATGGCTCATCCGAGCTGAAGAAATCTTCAACAAAATCGCCTTCTTCCTCCTCAAAACCTGGCAGACCTTCATCTTCAGAGGCAATGTCTCCTCCAAGCCAGGCGGGAATTTCTTCACCGGGGACTTCATCTGTATCCAATGAAACTCCCAAAGAAGATGCCCAGGCAGGCTGACTTTCTTGACCCTCTAGGAAGGAATCGGGCTCCCATTCCAACCGTTCAATTTTTACACGGTTTTCTGGAACCATCTCAGGGGTGGTGTAATCTGAATCGACGAAAGCTGCATACGGGTCCAGCGCTTCCCATTTTTGACGGTAGCGTTGGGCATCGTCGGCACGGTTGTTTTCTTCTAGGATAAGCGTGAGTAATTGATTTGCTTTGAGGCAGTAAGGTAACTTTTCAAGGATTTTTGTGCACGTTTCCGCAGAATCTACTTTTTTGCCTGTCTCATAGTACATTTCTGCCAGCAAGGTCTGCAAATCGAAACGCTGGGCATCTTCGGATAGAGCCGCCAGCAGTTCTGCGATAGCTTGGTCAAAGAGATGGCCATGGGCATACATCCGGGCGAGTGCGCCGCGGGTAAGCCGGATTCTGGGAGGTTCTACACCGTCTCTGCTAGTATGGAGGCGGCGAAGTTCATCTTGGATGGCATGGTTGGAGGGCTGCGTTTCGAAGGCGCGTTCCATATGGTAGATAGCGGCATCTAAATTCCCCTCGTCCTCTCGGATGATACTCATTCCAACTTGAGCGATAAAGTCTTCTGGAACGGAGGAAAGCACACGCTGAAGGATGTC
>JARROY010000389.1:0-2762 GCA_037383445.1 Anaerolineales bacterium
GATTCTGAAAAAAAGTCCAGGCGATCGCCTGACCTTTTTCTGTACGCAAAAATCAACTTTGCATCGAGGTGATAACTTAGGGTTGGGGGGCAGAGTTTACCGGACGCGACCCAACCGTCAGGTCAAGGGTGATGACCTCACCGTTACGGAAAACTTCCAGTTCCACTACATCTCCAGGAGTCGTGTGAATAAACAGGTAGCCAAGCATTTCGCTGAAGTTGAGCACATCCTTTCCATCGATGGACAAAATGACGTCATCCTCTTGCAAACCAGCTTGGTCCGCAGGTCCACCTGAAACCACTTTGGTTACCATCGCCCCGACAGCCTTATCCAAACCAATTCGTTCTGCTTCTTCAAGCGGAATGTCTGAAAAGCTGGAAATCCCGAGATAGGGATAGGCGTAAGACCCACCCGAGATCAAACTGGGGACAACCTTCTTAACGATGTTGATCGAAACAGCAAATCCAACACCGGAATTGACCGGTTGGAAGTTCTCAGTGGCGCTGTAAGTACTGATCGCCCGGTTAACCCCGATCACTTCACCGTTCAAGTTGAGCAGCGGGCCGCCCGAGTTGCCGGGGTTGATGGCAGCATCGGTCTGGATTAAGTCCCCTGCGGTAAATGCTTGCCCGCTTGACGAATAGTTGAGCGAGTCGAGAGTACGGCCGATGCTCGAAATGATCCCTGTCGTCATGGTGCCGGTCAGGCCAAATGGGTTGCCAATTGCAATCACCGTTTGCCCAACCCTGAGCAGATCCGAATCTCCCATTGGGATTGGGGTTAACTCTTCCGGATCGACATCCACTTTGATGACTGCCAGATCCGAATCGGTATCGATCCCGATCACCTCGGCGCGGACTTTAATCCCGGAAATGAAAGCCACCTGGATTTCATCTGCGCCCTCGACAACATGGTAATTGGTCACAATATGGCCGTCATTATCAATCACAAACCCAGACCCGGATCCGCCGCCGACCACATTGCCTTCTGATGTCACGATCGACAAGATCGACACTACACCCGGGCTGACCTGGTCATATAAATTTACCAAAACATCGTTTTGTGCGACGATGTCCACCGTAGTGTAGGTGGTAGGCTCGTCTGCGGCAATTTCTAATGTATCCTGAACTGAGTCTACCGTTTGAGCAGTATCAGTCGGGGAAAGGTTTGGAACCAAATTCTCAACCTGCAGGGTGCTGAGACAGGCAAGAGAGACTATGGCCACGATCACGCTGAGAAGAACGAAAGGTTTAATTGGCTTTTTAATATGCATGATATTTCTAAACTCCTTATTCGAAGGGTGGATTTTAAGATAATTTTGCCAACTGTTCATACAGTTCGCGCTGTTGCCCGGATAGTTTCTTGGGAATTTCAACCTGAGCTGTGACAAACAGGTCTCCATGCTGGGTATGGGATTTTAACTTAGGCATCCCTTTACCCTTCAGCCGAAACGTCTGCCCGGGTTGAGTCCCAGCGGGGATTTTTAAGGTCACGCTGCCGCTGAGAGTCGGCACAGAGATCTTGCCGCCCAGTACAGCGGTGGTCAGATCTAGGAAAATTTCAGTATACAGGTTGTCTTCCTTCCGGTCGAAACGCGGGTCGGAAGAAACTTTGATTTGTAAATACACATCGGCGGGTTTTCCATCTGGTCCGGTTGGACCTGCGCCAGAAAGTCGGAGCTTGGTGCCGGTTTTAGCGCCTTTGGGAATCCTAACCTCAAAACTGCGCTCGCCGATCCGCACTTGGCGGGCGCTGCCGTGGTAGGCTTCCTGCAGCCCGATCACCATTTCGCTGGTGTACTGGCGGGGTTGTGCCGATTGGCCGCGGCCACGACCGCGGAAAAGCTCCTCTAATCCGGAACTGCCTCCCATCCCACCAAAAATCTGGCTGAAGAAATCTGAGAACCCTCCAGCACTGCCAAACAAGCTTCCTATGTCTCCGTCAAATTCTACCCGCATACCGCCGGGTTGGCGTCCGGGCTGTCCGTAATTCCACTGGCCCCAATCAACGCCGCCGCGGCCGCCGGTCTTCTGCCAGTTGGTATCGGCAGAACCAAGCTCATCGTAGTGGGAGCGCTTGTCGTCGTCACTCAGTACCTGGTAAGCTTCATTGATCTCTTTGAACTTGTCTTCCGCCTGAGAGTCTCCCGGGTTTCGGTCCGGGTGGTGTTGCATGGCAAGCTTCCGGTAGGCTTTTTTTATTTCATCCTTTGAGGCTTTTTTATCAACGCCTAAAATTTTATAGTAATCTTTATAATCCATATTCTTTTGTCAATTCCATATCCATTTGGCCCATGAATTTTCTGCATAGCCCAACACTGCTAATAGTCAGTTTTCGTTCCAGAAAAATTGACTCCTCTAACTTAAATTGTATGCCTCCCTCATTTTCCTCGTCAAGGATTGAGGCGTAAATTTTATATGATTCTTACATGATTTATATACTTCGATGATGATTATCATGTGATCTTGGGCAGAATGCATTTTTATCAAGGATCTTTAAGATTTAGACTCGAATCCATACGAAGTCCTTACAGCGGTTATGAGAATAAAATTGCCATCTTGGTATATCATATAAGGGTATTGTTAATTCTCTCAAAACTTAGGAGGTCAGCATGACCGAAGAATCCCCCTCACCCAATATTTATCCTGCCATGTCCTTAGGCCAAACATGGACCAAAGCCCTGACCCAACCCAATCAAAGTGCCTACCTTGAAATAGTGAATGATCCTGGAGCCTCCCTTGGTAAAGCCGTGCTCTGGCTGG
>JARROY010000390.1:0-2761 GCA_037383445.1 Anaerolineales bacterium
CCAAGAATCTGGGAATTCCGGGAGTAGTGATCCGCTTTGGTGAAAGCGTTATATTGTCCAACGTTGAGGAAGCTGTTGAATATGTGCCAATTCCGGGGTGGTCCCCTGGTTCTGGGATTTGGGTGCCCTTACGGGATGGCGATCATGTCTTCGGGGTGGTAAGTGTAGAATATCAGCAAAAAGATAGGGTGGATGAGAAAATTTGGTTGTCCTCGAAGCAATTGCGGGAATTCTTTCCAGCGTATTAACGAATGCCCGTCAATATGAACAGCTTCAAACCAATGTGCGTCAATTGGAGGCTGTCCGAGCGACTGCATTAGATATCGGGACAAATTTAGACCTAGAGATATTGTTAAGACGAGTGGTTAATCGTGTTCGTACACTTGTTGATGCACATGGTGCTGAATTGGGGTTCGTGGATGAAACTGAAGACGAGGTACAAGTTTTGGTGTCTGAAAACCCTTGGCAGGACTACACGGGATATCGCTTTCCGTATATGTCTGGAGTAACCGGGAGAGTCGCAGCTACAGGTGAACCATTGGCTATCGCTGATTTTAATGCTTGGGAAGGTAGGGCGGATAGTGTTTTTAGAGCACCATTTTCAACAGTTGCTGGTGTACCTTTAAAACTGATGGGGGAGGTTATTGGGACGCTTGTTGTTCAGGATGATCGTCCTGCTAGGGCTTTTGATAAAGAAGACATCTATACATTGGAACTACTTGCACCACAATTGGCGATCTTTATCCGGAATGCCCGGTTATATCAGGAATTAGAGGAAAGAATGAACGCGCAGCGGCTGGCAGAAGAGCGATTGGTGCGATCTGCTAAACTTGCCGCTGTTGGAGAAATGGCAGCCGCAGTGGCGCATGAATTGAATAACCCTTTGACCACTGTGACTGGTTTTACCGAATTGATCCTTGAATCGTTGGAGGAGGATTCACCAGAATTTGAGGATATGAGTCTGGTGCTTAGTGAGGCACAACGCTCGCGCGAGGTGGTTCGGAGATTGTTGGATTTCTCCAGGCAATCAGAAATATTACGCGTGGACACAGATCTTAATGAGATGATTTCGATTGTCCTTCAATTAACCCACCATCTTGCACAAACCAGCAATATCAAAGTGAGATTGGAACTTTGGGAAGATATTCCTTTGATTCGAGCGGACCGCAATCAAATTCAACAAGTAATCTTGAATTTAGTCCACAATGCTATTCAGGCAATGCCGGATGGGGGAGAATTGATTGTCCAATCTTTGATGGAGAAACGAGAAAACCAGATGTGGTTAGGGATTCGCGTTGAGGATGACGGCATCGGTATAGAGCAAGAATACCTGGATCAGATCTTTGAACCATTCTTTACCACGAAACCAAGTGGCGAGGGTACGGGGTTGGGATTATCGGTAAGTTATTCAATAGTATCTGAGCATGGTGGTTATATTGATGTAAAATCAAAGATCAATGAAGGTTCTGTGTTTACGATATGGTTACCAACGATGAACCAGACGGAGATAGAGGACTAACATGCCAGAAGCTTCTATTTTTATTATCGACGATGAACCAGGAATCTTAAGGCTTTGCAAGCGGCTGCTTGAAAGAGCTAACTTTGAGGTGGATGGGGTAGTTGAACCCGAGATGGGTTTAGAAATTCTGCACGAGAAGCATTATGATCTCCTTTTGGTAGACATCCGCATGCCAGGTATGGATGGTTTTAAAGTGATTGAGCAAACCCGACAAATGCAACCAGACATTGCAGTAGTGATCATGACTGGATATGGTACGATCGAGACTGCAATCAAAGCACTTCGCCAAGGTGCAGACGGTTTGATTTTAAAACCTTTTGAAAAGGGGAGCGCTCTAGTAAAAGCTGTTCAGGAGGCATTAAACGAACGATGGCAAAAGCAAGAAGTCGCCAGACTCCGGACCATCCGACCGCTCCTATCTATCGCTGAAAATTTGTTTTCGGAGACGCGGACTGAGGTTTTAATTGACCAAATCCTCAGGGCGATAAAAAGCCATTTGCGTTCTGATCATGCAGCGATTTACCAAAGGGATGCAGGAGAAAGTTTTATCACTCTCTTAGGTTCTGAAGGAAAAGCCTTACCGGAAGAACATGCAAGGGCAAAAGCCGGTATTATTGGACGGGCAGACCATTGGAAAGTTCCGATATGGATTAACCGTGAGGGTCCAGGAGACCCGGAATTTAAGGTGTTGTTGGATGAGTACGATTTATCTGGGTTAATTTGTGTTCCAATTGATCGGGGCGAAGGTGCTCTAGTGTTCACTGCAGCCAGAAATAAATCAGAACCTGGGTATCAACTAGTAGATGTGGAGATGTTTGGGCTCTTGGCCAGGCAAGCAGATATTGCATTAGAAAATTCGCGCTTGTATGGTGAACTAAGAGACTATGTTCGGCAGGTTGAACAATCCCAAAGAGCTTTAATCCAAGCTGAAAAAATGTCGGCTGTAGGGAGACTTACGGCGTCGATTGCCCATGAGGTTAATAATCCTCTGCAGGCTGTTCAAAATTGTCTGCATCTTAGTGAAAGAGAAGCACTGAGTGAAGAGAAAAGAGCCGATTACCTTGCATTAGCCCATGAAGAATTGGATCGATTGATGAATACCGTTCAGCGGATGCTCGATTTTTACCGGCCTGGAGCTCTCCAGAAGAAAAAAACTAATATTGCGGATTTGTTGGAAAAGGTGTTGGCTTTGTTAGAAAAACAGTTATCAAACTCCAATGTGGAAGTTGTAAGAGAGTTTGA
>JARROY010000391.1:0-3755 GCA_037383445.1 Anaerolineales bacterium
GTTCATGTTTTCTAGATGGCTGGCATATTCGGGATAGAGGCCGGCCATATCTTTGTTGCGTCCGGCCTCAAAACCTTTGTTCCAGACAATGACTGATCCTTGAGCGCCGATACGAGGCAAGAGGTGTTCGAGCAGCGGTTTGGCAGGGTCATCATCGCCGATGGCCAAAAATTCATGGTGGATTGGTTGGGCTTCGGGAGATTGAAAGACATCCAGCGAGTATTGAAAGGTAACATGCTGGTAAGGGTGGTAATGGTCATATTCCGGGCCGGCTGGATTATAGGTATCGTAATCCAAAATGTACAGCGGGTAAACCATTTGGTCGAGGGCAGACTGGATTTCGTAGTGGTTAATAATGGGGTGCTTTGATTTGACTACCCGGCGGTGGTTTTTTTGAATGTCGGATAACGGAAAGTCATCCGGGATATTCTGGATGGCGAGCACTCCCTGAGATTTGAGCTGGCGGGCTTTTTTATAATGCAATCGCGGCAGCTCGAAGATGGAATAGTCCGGTAGATCAGGGTGGCATAAGCTGGGGCAGGGGCAGGTCTTCGGTTTGAGACATTCCTCGATCCCATCTGGTGCGTTGAGGCTGGTAGTTTGCCAGGCGGCTTTTCGCCCTTCTAAAATCTCTTGTCTCAGCTGTTCCGTTTCCTCATCCACATTTACAATCTGGAAAAGTTGGTCTAATTCCAGCGCTCCTTGGCGGGTGTAGTCCTTGTTGACGTGCACCAGGTAAGTATGCCGGATGGTGAAATTAGCTTCTGCCACCAGCCGCTGAAAGGCGGCATCAAAATAGTGTTCTTTTTTGAGTGAACTGGCACTTTTGATCTCGTAGATATCGTAGGCTTGGGCAGCAGGATCGTAAACCAGGGCATCCAGCCGGGCAAGAAAATTGCCGTCTGTCACTAGATGTTGGAAGGTCAATTCCAAGGAAGTCGTTGAGGTTTTAAGTTGATGCTCCAGGTGCTCCTGGGCTAACTTTTCAATGGTCCTTCCCTGCTCCATGAGGTGCAAATCATATTGAGAGAGGCTGATTTGTTCGAGCTGGTCGTGCTCTTTCGCCCACAGATGCAGTGGGGCTTCCAAAAAGAGCAGGTAGTCTGTTTTGGTCAGCATGGCCTAGAGATGGTCAAATTCCTGGATGATCTTGCGCCATTCCTGCGGGATTGGAACAGAGACTCCTTGGTGATAATCGTAAGCCACCAGGATTACCTTGGATGTGGCATACTCTTTCCCATTCTGCTGGTCGACAATACACTGGTGGAAGGTCATCGATTTGTTACCGAGATGGGTCGCCCGGATGCCGACCTTGATTTTGTCCTCCCACAAAATCGGGGCGAGAAAAGTGATTTGCAGATCTGCCAGGATCACACCGATTTCCAGGAAGGAACTGCCGGCTTGGAACAGGGAAAGGTGCCGCCAATAGCTTATCCTGGCGTGCTCTAAGTACGTGATGAATTTGGCGTTGTTGACATGGCCTTGAGGGTCCAGATCACCGTAGCGGACATCAATCGGAAGGTAATAGTTGCAGTCAGTCATGGGGAAATTATACCGTTGATGCTCCTTTGAAGCGATACAGGAACGAATATAAAAATCTCGGGTTATAATTTTCGTGTTGCTGAACTAAATTAGATCAGAGAGGAGTTTGGCTTCGCTGCAAATGGTTAGGGAACGAAGCCGTCATCGGGTCAGGGTCGGGAGGGCTTACCGCCGCGGTAGCCTTGGCCAGAGCTGGCCAGAAGGTTTTGGTTTGTGAGCAGCATGAGATTCCCGGTGGATGGACGCATTCATTTACACTGGAAGGTTACAAGTTCAGCACAGGGGTGCATTACATAGGTGAAATTGGAAGGGGGGGCTACCTGCGGGCGATCTACGAAGGTTTGGATGTCTCCAAAGATTTGGAGTTCCTGGAGATCAACCCGGATGGATATGACCATATCTTCATCGGGGATGAAAGATTCGATATCCCCAAACACAAACGCAAATATATTCGGAGATTGAAAGATCGTTTTCCCCACGAGGCAGAAGGGATTGATAAATATTTCAAGCTGGTGATGGATATTAGCTACGGATTGATGAATATCAACAGCCTTAGTAGACTATTTAAATACCGGCATGTACTTCCCTGGTTGGTGCGCAGTGGAGGAAAACTGATCAATGAATGTGTGAAAGATCCGGTGCTGAGGGCAATTTTGGCGGCGCAAACGGGGGATAACGGGGTGAAGCCCTCCAAGGTTTCGGCGCCGATGCACGTTGGAGTGGTGGCTCATTATTTCCGCGGAGCCTATTACCCGCGCGGTGGGGGTGGGGCGATCCCGAAAGCATTTGTGCGTGCCCTGCAGCGGGCGGGTGGGGAACTGCGTTTGAGAACACCGGTCCAAAAAATCCTCCTCGAAGATGGCCGGGCTGTAGGTGTCGAACTTCCCGGTGGTGAGGTGGCGTATGCTGACAACATCGTCAGCAACGCCGACCCGCATACCACTTTTATTAAATTAATCGGCGAGGAAAAACTGCCTCGAGGATTGAAGCGTAAAGTGCGTCGGGTTAAATACTCGACCTCATGCCTCTCACTCTTCCTGGCGGTCGACCTTGATTTGGAAGCAATGGGATTTGATTCTGGCAATTATTGGTTTTATGATCACGCCGACCTGGATAAAATTTATCATGAGGGGATGGGAGATACAAATGTTTACCAGGAACCAGCGGCGATGTTTGTCACGGTTACGACCCTTAAAGACCCCAGCAAGATGGTTCGCGGCCACCATACGCTGGAGGTATTTGCCTTCACCAGCTATGAACCCTTTGCCAAGTGGGCCAATGAACCTTCTGGAGACCGGTCTTGGGAATATCAGCAGCTCAAAGAGCAGATTACTGGCAGGATGCTCACATCACTAGAGCGGAGGATACCCGGGATTAAGGATGCAATCGTGTTTAATGAACTGGGTACGCCGCTGACCAACGCCCATTACCTGAATGCCCACCAGGGTAACATCTACGGACTTGAAAAAGGGGTCTGGCAGGTGGGTCCACTGGCATTTCATATCCGCTCAGGCATCGAAAACCTGTATCTATGCGGCCAGAGCACTACATCTCATGGGATCGGAGGGACGGTTGGTTCCGGTATGTCTGCCGCCGCGGCGATATTGGGGGTGAAAGGAACCGATCTGCTTTCCAAGGACGGGACGCCCTTGCGCGTTTATCCTTCTGATGATATTTCAAAATGGCCGGAACATTTGCAGAAAAGAATCGAGCAGGGAAGAATGAAAAAAGCCTGAAATTTAGGGATTGGTCCAGCCGAGAGAAATCCGTCCCCGGTCGGCTTCGATCTTCAAAATTTCCAAGCTCAAGATGTCCCCAACCTTGAGCACAGTTCCCTGTGGGATTTGGCTGCGGTGGAGTAGGCCGTCCTGCTTGACCCCAATATCGACAAACGCTCCGAAATCGACCACATTTCGCACAGTGCCTTTTAACACCATGCCTACGCTTAAGTCGTCTAGAGAAAGTACGTCGCTGCGCAGGATGGGGGGAGGGGCATCCTGGCGGGGGTCCCGGCCGGGACGAATGAGCTGATCGAAGATATCCCGCAAGGTGGGTTCGCCGCAGCCTAAGGATGCTGCTAATTCGCTTATTGGCTGGTCTTTGAGCAGCGCTTCAAGGGCTGGTTTGCGGTCTTCAATCGGCTGATTGAGGGATAGACCTGCCCGGGAAAGGATTTCTTCCGCGATGGGGTAGCTTTCCGGGTGGATGGCACT
>JARROY010000391.1:3828-9232 GCA_037383445.1 Anaerolineales bacterium
AACCCCCACCTGATTGACGACACTTTCAACGACATTGAAAAGGCTTTCTGAGAGGCGCTTTTGGTCCAGGTCGTGCTGGTAGAGGCCGACTCCGATCGATTTTGGATCGATCTTGACCAGTTCTGCCAGTGGGTCTTGCACGCGGCGGGCAATCGAAACCGCTCCGCGTAAGGAGACATCCATCTCAGGGAGTTCCGCGCGGGCCAGTGGGCTGGCGCTGTAGACACTCGCCCCGGCTTCATTCACAATCAAGTATTGCACCGCAATTGTTTTGGATTGGATCAGCTCAGCCACCAGCTGTTCGGTCTCGCGAGAGGCGGTGCCGTTGCCGATCGACACCAGGCTCACCTGATGCTGTGTAACCAGATCTTTGAGTGTTTGAGCCGCATTGAGCTTGGACTGTTGGGAGTTGAAAGGATAGATTGTACCGGTATCCAGCACCTGCCCGGTTGGATCGACCACGGCCAGCTTACAACCGGTACGGTACCCAGGATCGATGCCCAGCAGAACGTGTCCGGTAAGAGGTGGCTGCGAAAGTAAAGCCCGCAGGTTAACCGCAAATACCTGGATGGCATGTTTTTCGGCCAGCTCTTTCAATTCCGACCGGATACCGCGTGCGATGGCGGGAAGCAAGAGCCGGGAAGCCGAATCCTCTATCGCAAGCTGGAGCTGTTGGGCAAATGGTGAGCGGGGATCAGGCCGGAAATGCCGGTGAACTGCATTCAGCCAATCGCGTTCGGCGATTTCTACTTTAACACGCAGCACTTTTTCAGCTTCACCGCGATTGATGGCTAAGGTTTGGTGGGGGCGCAGTCGGTTAACGCGGAATTCGAATTCATAATAATTCTGGAAAACTTCTTTGTTATCTTCTGCCTTGGGGATTTTTTCACTGCGAAGGGTTCCCCATTCAAAGCCTTTTTGCCGTACCTCCTGACGGATTCTAGCGTGGTCGCTGATTTGTTCGGCAACAATATCCCGCGCGCCGCTAAGGACGTCTTCAATGGACATGAGCTGATCATTAAGGAATGGGCGGGCAAGCTGTTCGGCGGGTAATGATTTAATCGGTTGAGCCACAATCTGCTCTGCGAGGGGTTCCAGCCCCAATTCCTTTGCGATGCTCGCCCGGGTGCGCCGTTTGGGCTTATAGGGGGCGTACAAGTCTTCCAGAGCCGTCATCGTTTCAGCATCTAAGAGTTCTTTCTCCAAGGTGGGTGTCAGTTTGCCCTGTTCTGTAATTGAAGCCAGGATGGTTTGACGGCGGTCTTCCAGCGAGCGGAGTTTGGAAGTCCATTCGCTGATGAATCGGATTTGTTCTTCATCTAGGCTGCCCGTTTTTTCTTTCCGGTAGCGGGAGATGAACGGGACTGTGTTGCCCTCATCGAGCAGTTCGATAGTGGTGCTGACCTGATGAGGAGAAATGTTGAGTTGCTTCGAGATGCTTTGTGTGAGATCCATGCTGGAAATTATAACTGCTCAGGGGGGCTTCTGAAACAAAATTAAAGACATCCAATACTAAAGTGGGCAAAGTTTATTGGAATCAAAGGTTAGGCTGGCTTTGAAATTGCAACAATCCAGGTAGAGATGGAGCAACAATGAATAAAGCTTTTAAAACACTGAATATGATTACTGCCGCTGGGACCTTGCTCAACAGTGTTTTTTATTTGGCAGCGCCCAGCTTCAGTATATTTCTCTTGGGCCGAACCACCAACCCGATCGGGCTAATGAACACCCGCATGGCCGGCGCTTGCGGAATGGGTTTGCTTGTAATCAGCTGGGCTTCGCGGAATGTGGTGGAGAGAAAATTCCAGCAGATAGTGGCAGGGGGAAATATGATCATGTTTATCTTTCTGGTGATGGTTGAGCTTCATGGAACCCTAAGCGGGGCAATGAACTGGGTTGGTTGGCTTTTCTTGGTGGCAGACAGTTCCCTAGGGATGGGATATACAATTTTTCTAATCCTTTCCTACCGATCTCGTAAAGTTATCCCCCCACAGGTAGGGGAGACGTCTAAAAGACTAATCCAAAAATAATTATCCACCTATCAGAACTGTTAAGGAAAAGTGATACCTCCCCTTCTATAATGAAGGTGAATATTTTTTTCATTGATTCTGGAGGTATTTATGAACTACGATTTTCAGCCAGTGGATAAGCTTGTAGATCAGGTAAAGGGGAACACAAAGTTTCTAAACAAAGTCCTTTTCAGCCGGGTAAGTTTGGCAGCTTTGGTGGTGTTATCGGGCATTTTTCTTATCGCCGCGATCAAGTAAATTCACGACTCATTCATATAAAAAACGAACGGTTGTTAAAAAATTGCTGACCAGGAAAATTTTAGTCCTGGTTCTGCAATTTTTTTAATGTGGAGGAATCACCATTCTTTCGTTATAATACGAGGTGATTTAGCAGTTGAAACATCGAAGCTAATCGTTATTAACAATATCGCTGCATCCAAAACCTCCTCCTGCTACTTCAACAGTGGGATACAAACAGTTCTGGTCTTTCTCATTATGAATGAAAAAAAGTTAATAATCGATACGTTTGAAGAGTTATCCCCACGGTATGAAGAGGTGGTGGATGCTGAGTTAAACTTGTTTTGGGGATTTCGCTACAACGAGTTTGTTGACACATTGCTCAAGATGACCACGATCCGTGAACAAGATCGGGTGCTGGACATTGCCACGGGAACAGGTGTTATTCCAACCAAAATCTCGACGGAAAAAAGCAGGTTCAGCGAGACATCCGCTTGGCGTGCGCCTCGGCGATGGAAATGCCCTACGCAAACCACTCTTTTGATTTGGTCTTTTGTGGGTTGGCGACACACCACATGAGCGTGCCTATACTTTTATCCGAAATGCACCGCGTACTGGGGAATGGGGGCAGGATTGCGGTTGCGGATGTCGGCAGCTCACCCTTGTGGAGCATCCCCGGGGTTAAGATGATGCTGCGAATTGGGGCATTTATATATTTTTATTTCCGTGAGAACCAAGATCGTGCCTGGGCTGAAGCCTCGGCGATTTCGAACATACGAACAAAAGAGGAGTGGCATGCGCTTCTGGTTGAAGCGGGATTTGAGCAAATCTCTATTACCAAGCTGAAGTCTAAATATAGGTGGATCCCAGATCCATTGGTACTACATGCCGTAAAAAATGGGAGAAGAAAATGACAGAATCCAGTAAATTATTACGTGAAGGTAGGAAAGAGGAACTCTGGGTCAAACACTGCGGATATATAACGCTCAACCCGGAAGAATTTATGAATATTCAGAAACGGCTGCTGCGAGAGCAGCTTAATTTACTTGGACGATCGAAAATCGGCAAGGCGATTATGGGAGATGTAATTCCCCAGACAGTAGAGGAGTTTCGGGAGGTGGTGCCGTTCACCACTTATGATAACTACGCCGAACTGCTGGCGGAACGCGATGAAAGCATCTTGCCTGTAAAACCCCACGTGTGGGCGAGAACCTCAGGACGGACCTCTTCTACGCCAAAGTGGGTCCCCTATCCCAAAAAGATGTACGATCGTTTGGGAGATGCGGTTGTCGGTGCCATGCTGATGTCCTCCTGCGGATACCCGGGTGATGTCAAGCTGGAACAGAACGATAAATTTCTCCTTTCCACTGCTCCGCCTCCGTACACTTCTGGGTATATCAGCCATGCCACTCAAGAACAATTGGATGTGCGTTTTCTTCCTCCGCTGGAGGAAGGCGAGAAGATGGATTACGGCAGTAGGGTCGCTTTAGGGTTCAAAATGGCCATGCGGGAAGGACTGGATTATTTTATGGGGCTAGCGAGTGTGTTAGCCAGGATGGGTGAGCAATTTGAGCAGCAGTCTAGCAGTACAAAACCCTCCAAAGACCTGCTGAACCCGTTTGTCTTATGGCGCATGCTGCGGGCATTGATGATCACCAAAGTGCAAAACCGCAATATGCTCCCCAAGGATATTTGGCATCTGAAAGGTATCATGTCCGGTGGTACCGATACGGACATCTATCGGGATAAGATTGAATACTACTGGGGTTTTAAACCATTGGAAGGCTTTGCCACCACTGAAGCCGGAAATCTGGCCATGCAGTCGTGGAATTTTAAAGGGATGACCTTCTTCCCGGATGCCGCATTTTATGAGTTTATTCCTCTCGAAGAGCATGTTAAGAGCCAGGAAGATCCCACTTACAATCCCAAAACTCTATTGTATGACCAGTTGGTACCAGGGGTTTACGAACTTGTATTCACAAATTTCCATGGAGGAATCTTCCTGCGCTACCGGATAGGGGATTTCTTTGAGGTGACTTCTGTTGGGGACGAGGAGATAGGGTCCACTCTACCTCAGTTGAGATTTTATTCCAGGATTGTAGACATTCTTGATATCGGCAACTTTGCCCGGTTTACCGAGCGGGATATTTGGAAAGCCATCGAAACAGCCAACATCTCCTATACAGATTGGGTCGTGAGGAAAGAAGTCCTGGATACTCACCCACAACTGCACGTTTATATTGAACCAAAACCTGGAGCCGAAATTTCAATTGAAACGGCAAAAGGAGAAATTGATCAAAACCTGACCGAACTTGTTTCCGAATATAAGGACCTCAAGACAACTTTTGATTACGATCCGCTGATCGTCAGCCTGCTGCCAACAGGCGCATTTTCCAGGTATATGTCTGCTCAGGTCGAGTCTGGAGCAGATATGGCACATATCAAACCGCCCCACATGCAGCCATCCGAGGTTATCCTCGAGCGATTGCTGCATGAAAAGGATTAACTGAACCCGGATGAATTGGTCGGTTACCACAATTATTCCTATCATAGCGTCAGCTATTTATGGGGGAATACTACTGGCGGTCATTTTTTCGGCGCCGATTAACCGACTACGCAGGATTTTTATTGTCTACTTACTGGCGATGCTGGTTTGGTCGGTCAGTGCCTTTATGACCGTCTCTGGATTGGTGGATGTATTTGTTTGGTTCAAGGTGATGACCGCCGCTCCGCTGGTGATGATGGTCTCCATCTTTTATTTTGTCCAGTCGCTGTTTGCCTGGCGGAGAAAGATCACCCCGTATGTGCTTTGGTATGGGGTAATTGTAATTGCAGTATTGTTGTTTACCGGATTTGTCGTCCACCAAGCCTATCTCGATGAAAATCAAGTCCTTGTTTACGAATTCAGCAATCTGGTTATTTTGATTGCCGGTCCTGGATATGGACTGATGGTCTACAGCTTGGTGGAGCTCGTCAGAGCAATTCAGGATACAGATAACCACGCACAGCGGAACCGTCTGCGGTATCTGGCGATCGGCCTTTCGATTACCATCATCGCCTCGGTGGTCAACTTCACTCCTTGGGGGCAGTACCCGATCGATATTGCCGCTAATGGACTGACCGCAATCCTGATCGCCTATGCAATTCTCAGGCACCAG
>JARROY010000392.1:0-2753 GCA_037383445.1 Anaerolineales bacterium
GAGCTGCACCAGCGGGTCGTCCTGTTCTACTCGGGCTGGCCACATGGCACCGGCTCGTTTCACGACCACATCTTCAAATCCCTGCTGGATAAGGTGAGCACGCAGTTTTTTCTCGATGTCATCCGGGTCTTGCCACGGCACCAGGCGGAAATCCAATTTGGCACTGGCTTTGGCTGGGATCACCGTTTTGAAGCCTTCGCCCTGGTAGCCGGTGGTGATGCCCTGGATGTTGCAGGTGGGGTTGAACAAGGCCATGCCAGCTTCGACACCTTCTAAATTGTTGAGATAATTTTCTATTCCGAACTGTTCCTTTTGTTTCTGCTGCATTTCCGCCAGGTTGGGATAATTTTCGATCAAGGCCCGGTCCTTTTCTGAAACGGGTAAGGCGTGCTCGTAAAAGCCGGGGATCAGGATGTGCTCGTGCTCATCTTTGAGCGTAGTAAGGGCGCGCAGCAGGCGCCAGGCGGCGCTGGGGAGTAGGTGTGCGCTGCCGGAATGGGCATCCATGCTCATAGTTTCGACTTCGAGGCTCACCGCCAGAACCCCGCGCCGCCCCAGCAAATCCAGCGGACCCTCCCGGCTGACCATGCCTTCCTCCCAGATCGAACCATGGCAGGCCAGCAGGTCGAGATGTTGCTGGACGAACTGGGCAATGTGCGGGCTGCCGATCTCCTCCTCGCCCTCGACGACAAAGATCACGCTGCAGGGCAGTTCCCCGCCGTGGGCATACCGGGCCGCGTCCACTGCCGCTAAACGTGCGATCAATTCCCCTTTGTCATCTTTAGCGCCGCGGGCGTAGAGGTTGCCGTCCCGTATCTCAGGTTCGTACGGCGGCGAGGTCCACAGTTCGAGTGGTTCGGGCGGCTGGACATCGTAATGGTTGTAGAACAGGAGGGTGCGTTCTGATCGGCCCGACAGCTTGCCAACGATCACCGGGCTGCCGGGGGTCTCAAAACTCTGGACCTCCAGGCCGTGCTCCTGGAGGACTTGAGCCACCAGCCGAGCGCATTCCTCAGTGCCTTCTTTGCGGGCGGAAACGCTGGGCTGCCGGCACAATCGGATCACTTCTTGGAGATACGAATCGAGGTTTTCCTCTAAATATCGATCGATTTTTGCAGTTGTTTCCATTTTTTCTCCCATGTTTGATCACTACTTGTTGAAGGAAGGTCTGGTATAGATGAATCGTGTTTGGGAAATATTATCACGATAGACTCATTTGCGGGAAAAATTAATAAAATAGAACAAATTTTCGTGTTACAATTTTTTATAAGGTGACCCTGGAGGTGAATATGGCATACGATGGTAAGGTTTTAGCGAATGTGTTTAAACGAAATCAGAATGTAATCCTGCGGCAGGTAGAAGGTTTGAGCCATGCCGACAGCCTCCTTCAGCCCGAAGCCCGCGGCAACTGCCTGAATTTTATCCTCGGCCATATCCTGATTCACCGCAAGATGTTAATGGAGATCCTGGGTCTGGATCCGGTATCGGTAAATTCTGAATTGAGCCGCTATGAACGTGATTCTGAACCGATCACGGAAGATGGGGAAGGGGTGCTGAAATATGAGCGGCTGCTGGATCTTCTGGCCCAATCTTCGAAAATCTTGATCAACACCCTGGATAATATCGCCGATGAGGAATTGGAACGGGAGGTCAGGCCGGGAGAATCGAGTGCCACAGTGGGCATGCGAGTAGAGTTCTACAGCTGGCATGAAACTTACCATGTTGGGCAGACCGAATATCTGCGCCAGCTGGCCGGAGTAGATGATAAGGTGATTTAGAATGACTGAGAAACATCACTTCCTCTACCAGTTTATTCTGGGCGACCGGGCAGAACTGGCCACCAACCCGGATGCCTGGACTGAAGAGGAAAACCAGATTTCTGCGGATCATTACGCTTACCTGAAGCAGGCGTTGGAGGATGGTGTGCTGATTTTTGCCAGGGCGTTCGCTGGATGGGATTGGACCAGCAGTCGTGGTGATTGAAGCAGAAACTGAGGATGCGGCGCGTGCTTTTATGCTGGAAGACCCATTTGTGAAGTCCGAGTTGTTTGGAGCAGACCTGCATCCCTTCCGGGCGGCTTTGGTGCGGGTGCCACAAAAATAGGAGAGTAGGATGCGGTTGACCAGCAGCGAGTTTAGCAAGATTTTTGAGCGCTACCCTGAAGAGATCCAGGATATTTGCTGGGGTGTGAGAGATATCGTCTTCGAAGTGGTGCCGACAGCCTGGGAGCGCGGCAAAATGGGTGGCGTTGCTTTTTATTTAAGCGAGCATTCATCGCCATTAAAAGGGATGATCTGTCATATGACCGCCGAGCATGATCAAGTCAGGATTGGGTTCATCTTCGGAGCCTTCATGGATGACCCGTTGGGGTTGCTGCAAGGGGAGCAGAAAGCTAAACGATATCTGGTCTTGGATGATTTTGACTCTGTTCCGTGGGAGGGCGTAAAGGAATTGGTCCGCTCGGCTGCCGCAGTCGATCCAACAACTTTTTATTAAACGATAAAGAAATCGCGTTTTACTACTTGCCCATCCAAACCCTGCTTAGCATTCCACACCTCATAATTTATCTTGATAGACCTGTTGGAAAATGAGTAAAAAGACCCTAGACAAGAATTGACTAACATACTAGGAGATAAAGTGTATCCTGCCCAGAACGAGGATGGTGACTGCCAAAAGGATCTTGTTTCTGTGGTGTTTTTTGCAGGGGACAGCGTTGTCCCCTGCACCCCCCGCCGGGACATTGATGTCCCGG
>JARROY010000393.1:0-4507 GCA_037383445.1 Anaerolineales bacterium
AACCCCAATTGCCCTCAACGCCTGGGCTGAAACGGATGTTGGCTAGCATGAGTAGGAAGATTAGAGGGTAAATTGTTTCGGTTGAGATCATAACAAAGCATTGAGCATTCTCCCCACTCCCTGACAAAAAAACACGGCTCATATGAGCCGTGTTTTCGTTCTCTTCTAAATCAGCATTAATAAGGGGTACTCTCAGCTTCTTTAGACAGATATCTTTTCAGCAATTACTCCTCGGAAGTTTCTTCCGATTCCACTTCAACAACACTATCAGGTGTATCGAGGGGCTCTTCTGGCACTACCAGCAGCATCACGATATAGACCAACAATCCAGGTCCGCCGGCGAGAGCAAAGAAGACAAACAAAAGCCGCACGATTGTCGCGTCAATATTTAAATATTCTCCTAAGCCTCCTGCAACACCTGAGATCATCCGGTCGCTGCGAGAACGGTATAAGCGTCGATTTTCAACATTCATGGTTTATTCTCCTTCGAATAGTTTTTTTCTGTTAAGTTTCAATACTCTATACGCAAAATAAGTTAAAAGGTTGCATCCATAATCCAAATTCACAAGTTCAACTGGAAAGTTCCAAAGATAGCGGGATTACCTGTTTAAAATCCTGTTATACTTGGCGGGATTTTAAACACCAAATGCAAGTGAAACGGAAATATCCGGTATTTCAGAAACAAATTTACCATCTTTAAGGAATTGACCCATGCCGTTTATCGGTGAAATTGCCTCTCTGCTAACCTCGGTATTCTTTTCAATCGGTCCAACCTATTTCACCTTGGCCGGGCGTTTGGTTGGTTCAGTAGTCGTAAACCGCAGCCGGTTGGTTGTCGCCCTGGGATATCTACTGATCGCTCATCTATTGATATATGGCAGCTTGCTTCCGATTGATGCGGCCCCTGATCGATGGCTTTGGTTGGGTTTGTCGGGATTGATCGGTTTTGTGCTGGGGGATGCAGCCCTTTTTCAGGCTTTTGTGGTGATCGGTACCCGCCTGACCATGCTGATCTTTACGGTAAACCCGATCATTGCTGCATTACTAGGCTGGTTGGTACTCAAAGAGAACTTGCGTGGTACCCAAATTTTGGGTATGGTCATCATATTGGCTGGTATCGCCTGGGTGATGCTCGAGCGCAGCAATCCTGCACAGCGCGAACTCACCCCAAAAGCCTACGCGATCGGGATTTTACTTGCCGTGTTGGCCGGGGCAGGCCAAGCCGTAGGGGCTGTGACAGCTAAATTAGGGCTGTACGGTGATTTCCCAACCCTCTCTGGGCAAATTATCCGGGTCAGTACCGCAGCCGTTGCCATCTGGATTCTCACGTTCATCAGTCGGAAGGCGCGGGTCACTTACCTGGCACTCAAATCCCAGCCGAAAGCTGTCTCCTATATCTTAATCGCTTCCTTTTTAGGACCGTTCCTGGGAGTCTTTTTCTCCTTATTGGCTATTCAAAACACCGAGATTGGAATTGCCAGCACCCTGATGTCCCTTCAACCGATCATCTTGATTCCAATTGGTTACTATTTTTTCAAAGAAACGATTACAATGCGCGCCATCATCGGCACACTGGTTACACTGGTCGGTGTAGCAGTAATCTTCCTTCTGTAGCCAACAGCCATCCCCCGAATATTTTATTCTTCCTAATATCTGGTCTTAGCAATTTCTAAACCTATCTGGATGGCAAAATCCAGACCAAAATTCCCTCATTTTATTTAGTATAACCATCCCAGAAAATTTATGACAAATGTCCCTTACTATTCATCAGGGTTGTGGGATGATTAATAAGTAAATTGATACAAATAGTCTAAATATTTAATCGGTTTTAATCATCATCCGCCCCAGGCGGATTAAACCAAGGAGCTCACTGAATGGCTTTAAAAGGTTGGATAGAAGTCAACGAATTACATTGTAAGGGGTGCAGCTTGTGTGTAGAAGCCTGTCCACAAGATGTGATGAGCCTGGATATGGACAGGTTAACGCCGAAAGGATATCATCCAGTCCACCTGCATGCTGAAGGATGCACAGGGTGCGGAATTTGTGCAATCGTTTGTCCAGACGCTGCCCTGACTGTTTATCGTGAAGCCAAGCAGCCCGCCAGGGTCAATGCTTAGGAGGCTGGCGAATGGTTAAAAAACTATATAAAGGCAATGAAGCTTTTGCCGAGGCCGCAGTGCGCGCTGGATGCGAAGGCTTTTTTGGTTATCCCATCACCCCATCGACAGAATTTTTAGAATATATGGCTAAACGTATGCCTGAACTTGGCCGAGCGTTTGTCCAGGCAGAGAGTGAAGTCGCCGCAATCAATATGGTATATGGTGCCGCCTGCACCGGCAAGCGCGTGATGACCGCCTCATCGAGCCCAGGCATCAGCCTGATGATGGAAGGCATTTCCTACATCGCCGGCACTGAACTGCCCGTGGTCGTTATCAATGTGATGCGGGGAGGTCCGGGATTAGGGAATATCGCTCCTTCCCAGGGAGATTATTACCAGATGGTCAAAGGCGGCGGGCATGGCGATTATTTCCCAATCTCTTTAGCACCCGCCAGCGTCCAAGAAGCGGTCGATTCGATTGCTTTGGCCTTTGATCTGGCGGAAAAATACCGTTCCATCGTTCACGTTTTGGTGGATGGCAATATCGGCCAAATGATGGAACCATGCGAGATGCCCCCGATGCAAGATCCAAGCAAAAGAACGATGCCTGATTGGGCGGTAAGCGGTGCCAAAGGTCACCCTGGCCCCATTCCCCAAAGATAGGATCGCGGAAATCGCCAAACAAGTTAAACGTATCCTGGTCGTTGAAATGAATACCGGCATGATGTTGGACGATGTCAACCTCTATGTCCAAGGACAGGTTCCGGTTGAATTTTACGGTAGGCTAGGTGGGGTCACTCCCTTCCCAGATGAAATATACGATGAAATCATCCGCCTATCGGAAAACCTCGATGCACCCAAGCCTGAAAACCCACGCTTAGACTGGGTTAACCGGCTTGAAAAAGCCATTGAAGGAGGCAAATAATGGCAACCGTACTTCCCAACATTGTTTACCAGCGACCTGCATCACTTTCTACTCGGGTTACCCACTACTGCCCCGGATGCACCCATGGCGTGGCACACCGGCTGGTAGCCGAGGTGCTTGACGAAATGGATTTGCGAGAAAAAACCATCGGCGTTGCGCCGGTGGGCTGCTCTGTTTTTGCTTACAACTATTTTAACCACGATTATGTTGAAGCGGCTCACGGCCGCGCACCGGCGATGGCAACCGGAATAAAACGAGTCCTGCCGCAGAATACCGTCTATACCTACCAAGGAGATGGCGATCTGGCTTCAATTGGAATGGCAGAGATCATGCATGCCGCCGCTCGGGGTGAAAATATCACCGTTATCTTTATCAATAATGCCATTTACGGCATGACCGGTGGCCAGATGGCGCCAACCACCCTGCCGGGAATGGTGACCACCTCCTCTCCGGTTGGGCGGGATGTGGAATCAATGGGTTTTCCAATCCGGATGGCCGAGATACTCTCAAACCTGGACGGAGCAGGCTATGTCGTACGCCGCAGCCTGCACGACGCCACCAACATCCGCAAAGCCAAAAAAGCTATTCGCCTGGCATTTGAAACTCAGGAACGCGGGCTCGGGTTTTCAATGGTTGAACTGCTCTCCTCTTGCCCCACCAACTGGAAATTAACCCCCAACGAAGCACTGACCTTCATCCAAGAAAACATGGTCCCAACTTTCCCGTTGGGAGATTACAAGGTCAATCAAGAAATCGCCAGGCTGAGGGTGTAAAGGAGAAACGATGGAAACCAGCATTATTATCTCGGGATTTGGCGGACAGGGCACCCTTTTTGCCGGACAACTGCTCACCTACGCCGCCCTCGATTATGGCAAACACTGCACCTGGATCCCCTCCTATGGCCCAGAAATGCGTGGTGGGACGGCACACTGTACCGTCATCATCTCCGAAGAAGAAATTGGCTCCCCGATTGTGCGCAATCCTGACGCAGTTCTGGCAATGAACCTGCCCTCCCTGGATAAATACGAATCTCTGATGAAACAAGGGGGGTTGATCATCGCCAACAAATCCCTGATTAACCGGGATGTCGCTCGGCAGGACTTCACCACATTGTTCGTGCCTGGCAATGAGATCGCAGAAGAACTTGGCAACAGCCGCATCACCAACATGGTGATGGTCGGCGCCTTGCTGGAATTAAAACCGGTTCTGCCGCTGGATGCAGTAAAAACCGCACTCCAAGATCACATCCCTGAACGCAACCGCAAATACCTGCCGCTAAACTATAAAGCATTGGAGACCGGGGCAAAATTTGCCCGGGAAAATATAAAAATTACTGCCTGATTGGCTCGGTCAAGGAGATAGAGGTTCGCCTTCTTTTGGGCAGCCTCTCGGATTAAAAGGTCTTATCCTTTTGATCAGCACAGGAGGTATTCCGGCGCACGTTGAACGTGGGCCGGAATCGGTTAATCAACCGGTAGTTAATA
>JARROY010000394.1:0-3362 GCA_037383445.1 Anaerolineales bacterium
GTAATTTACTCAGTGGGGTGGTCCGCGAGAGTTTCACCGTTCTGCTCAACAACCAGGTTGGTGGGTATAATACTGTCTTTATTTTTGAAATTATCTTTCTGATTTTGTCTCTAGTTATCTTACGGGGCGTTGATGTAAGCCTGTTTCAGCAAAATGCCGAAGATCAAACTTCGTATCTTGAGCGTGCCGTAATCGCAAGTGAGGTGTAAATTATGCCAGGGAATTGGTTGACACTAACGGAGGTATCTGAAATTCTGGGGATACACCCCAGCACGGTGCGCAACTGGGCAGACCAGGGTGTATTGCCTGTGCACCGCACACAAGGTGGGCACCGCCGCTTTATGCGGTCGGAAATGGAACTATGGATGCAGGCACAAAGGGTCAACAAACCGGAAGAGTCTGAGGGAATGATCCAGAACGCGCTCAGTTTTGCCCGCATCCAAATCTCAGAAGCCCATCTAGAAAAGCAGCGCTGGTACCAGAAAATAGACCCGGCCGGCCGAGCTGGTGCAGGGATTGATCAAATCGCAGGTATTGGATGAAAAAGCGGCGGCGGCTGAATCCCGCGTGATTGGGGTGGATTACGCTTCGAATGGGCGGCGTTTTGGCCTGACTATCCTGGAAGCCGTGCAGGCATTCCTCTTCTTCCGCGATGTGCTGCAGGAGGCTGCCTACCATGCCTATGAATCAGCGGCGATTCAATCCCCTTACGCCTGGGGAGACATGTTCAGCAATATGAACGCATATACCGATCGAATCCTGCTGACGATTATCGAAACTTACCAAGCCTATGAGCGTAATGAAAGCAAACAGAATGGGAAAGACAGACAAGCGGGTCTGATCTGAATAAAAATATTTTGTTTCTTGAACCCAACCAAACTAGTACAAAAGGTGAGTGTGTCGAGCACTCACCTTTTTTAAAATCTTGGTTAGAGCGATGCGTGAGCAGCTTCCCAGTTCATGCTTTTGTTCTTGAACATCCCAATCTTGAGCAGCGGGTAACGTTCCGATCGTGCGGTAAAAGCCCGCAGCAGTTCGGAGAATGAGAGCGTCATGAAAGCCATTGTGGCAGCCGTGTCGTTGATCTGTCCATGGGAAACAGGCCAGAACTTGAGCCCGATCAGGTAAGCGCCTAAGGTGACAAAGGTAATCGCGATGGTCTGCACCACGATGCCCGTGCGCATCAGGCGGTTGATGATCGGCTCATCTGCCGGGCGCGGGGGCTGGTCCATAATATCTGGGTCGCCCTTTTCCATACCAAGTGCCAGGGCAGGTGCGCCATCTGTGACCAGGTTGAGCCACAACAGCTGGATCGGGTTAAGTGGGGAGGGCAGGCGAAAGGCAATTGCCAGGAAGATTGTGGCAATCTCAGCCAGGTTGCAGGAGAGTAAATAGAAGACAAACTTGCGGATGTTTGAGTAGATGATACGGCCTTGTTCAATGGCAGAGACAATGCTGCTGTAATTGTCATCAGTCAGCACCATGTCAGCCGTCTCCTTGGCAACATCGGTACCCGTAATGCCCATCGCAACGCCGATATCGGACTGCTTGAGTGCTGGCGCATCGTTCACCCCGTCCCCGGTCATGGCTACAATCGCATTATTGGCCCGCAGAGCCCGAACGATGCGCACCTTATGCTCCGGTGAAACGCGGGCAAACACATCCACATCATTGATCTTGGTTTCGAGCTCCTTGTCGTCCATCTGGTCGAGGTCTTTACCGGTATAGACAGCGTGTCCGGGCTGCAGCAAGCCAATGGTCTCTGCGATGGCCCGGGCAGTTTTAGCATAGTCGCCGGTGATCATCACCGTCCGGATGCCGGCTTTCTTGGCAACATCCAGCGACTGGCGCACCTCCACTCTTGGCGGGTCAATCATCCCCAATAAGCCGACAAATGTGAGGTCGTT
Organism: Anaerolineales bacterium; assembly: GCA_037383445.1. GTDB lineage: Bacteria > Chloroflexota > Anaerolineae > Anaerolineales > UBA11579 > UBA11579. The sequence continues at coordinate 1,908 of JARROY010000394.1, forward strand.
CTCAAATTCTTCTGGGGAAAGTTCGTCGGGTAAATTCTTGACCATCTTATATGCCACTGCAATCACCCGCAACGCCTGCAGCGCCATTTTGTCGTTGGCTTTTAGAATCCGCTCGCGTACGACTTCATTCATATCCGCCGGGACGTCGTTAAACTGTTCGTACTTGGTACACAAGTCCAGCACCACGTCCGGTGCTCCCTTTACGGCAACGACATACCAGTCAGCATATTCATCATCGTGGAAAGGTGAAAAATCTTCATCATGGGGATCCAACACTCTATGGATCGTGGTCATGCGCTTGCGCGCAGAATCAAATGGGATTTCCTGAACTCTCGGGTAGGATTTTTCCAAATCTTGGAAATCCTGCCCGGCTTTTGCAGCGGCGACAATAATCGCCCCTTCTGTGGGGTCGCCGATCATTCGGTATTCCGAACGTTCTCCTGTTCCATCGGTTTTGACCAATTGGGCATCGTTGTTCAGTGCCCCGACCCATATCGCTGTCCGGGCCGCTGGGTGCTCTTCCAGGTTGACCTGTTGGCCGTCAACCCAAAATTCACCCACCGGAGCATAACCGCTGCCGGTAACCTGGATATCATTTCCATCAATCGAGATATGGGTGACGGTCATTTCATTTTGGGTCAGGGTGCCGGTTTTGTCAGAGCCAATCACATTGGCTGAACCAAGCGTTTCCACAGAAGAAAGCCGGCGGATGAGCGCGTTACGCTCGATCATCTCGCGCATACCCAATGCCAAGCTGATGGTGACGACAGCCGGCAGCCCTTCCGGAACAGCCGCAATTGCCAGACTTACTGCCACCAGGAACATTTCCAGCGGATCATTGCCGCGCGCCCATCCCAGCAAAAACACCAAGCCACAAATAGCTAAGGCAGCCCAGCCCAACGTTTTACCCAGTTGGTCCAGACGCCGCTGGAGTGGGGTGACCTCATCCTCTACCCCGGCGAGCATTTCGGCAATCCGGCCGATCTGGGTTTTCATCCCGGTATCAACCACCAGGCCACGTCCGCGTCCGTAGCTGACCAGGGTACCCATGTAAGCCGAATTTTTACGGTCACCGAGGGATGCGTCTTCTGCGAGGGTGATTCCCGCGTCTTTTTGCACCGGCACAGATTCGCCTGTCAGGGCAGCTTCTTCCACTTTCAGGTTATAGGTTTGCAGCAAGCGCAGATCAGCAGGAATATAATTGCCGGCTTCCAGCACGACCACATCACCGGGAACCAACTCCCGCGCGGGAACTGCTTCCCGGATGCCGCCGCGAACTACGTCGGCTTCTGGAGCGGCCAGTTTTTTCAGGGCGGCCAGTTCTTCCTCTGCCCGCTGCTCCTGGATAATCCCCAGAACAGCATTCAGCAGCACAATCGCCATAATTGCGCCGGCCTCAACCCATTCGCCCAGGGCAGCAGAGATCAACGCCGCGCCAATCAGCAGCCAAATGAC
>JARROY010000395.1:0-3472 GCA_037383445.1 Anaerolineales bacterium
GGGGCCAGAATACCCACACCAATCACCATTATCACTATACCATACCAGGTATCATAACCAACAGAAAGAATATTCTCTCGTAGGGTAATACTGGTGATATCTCCATAAAGGAGATTTTCAATCCACAAACCTAAAGCCCCAACGACAAATCTTAATGGCAAGATAGCGATCGCCAACCCGCTGCCGACCAGGGCGTAGAGAAGAAAATTGCGAGGCGGAATAATGCCCAAACTCTGCCAGGAAATCTTTTTCCGTTTAATGCCAAAATAATAGACGCTGCCTGCTAAACAGACAAAATTTAATAGAGAGATAATTAAAGTGGTAAAAATATTAAATTCTTGAATAAAAATTCCGGCGATAAAACTCGCCAGGAAATATAAGCCAACACCCCCAACTATATAGAGTAAAAGATCATTTCCGGTTGCGGGAAGCAAATTTTTCTCGGAGGAAGCCGATTCCTCTGGGGGTGCTGCTTCCATCATCTTATGTTCAATATCTGTCATTCCATAACTCCAGAGTTCCTCATATTGTCGTTCAAAAACAACCAAGTCTTACAATATATCGCTAGAAAAATGATTTAGGATTCACACCACGAACGCAAAACCACACAATCAGATGCTGATTATTTATACCCTCTGGAGGGTTTAGTAACGTATCAAGAACGGAATATGAGAATAACAAAATCATTTGCCTCGTTCAAATTATATCAACAACCCAAATATCTGAGTTCAAAAACGCCGTTACAGATTTTAAGGAGGACGAATAAGATCGTACCTTTTTAAATTATACCTATTTTATCCATATTATTGAAAGACCAGACAAATCTAAAAAAGGATTATCTTAATTAACGGCTCATTCAAATGGTTGCCAAAGGAAATCACGTTTAGAAGGTTGTGAAATGGTATTCAACTAGAGAAGCTTCCACTCGAATCAATATTCATCACACTCTGGCGGCGTGCCATCCGGATAAAGTTGAGAGTAGCAATCAACCCAATCACCCCTCCCCCATACCAGATAGCTTGTGGCGAGATTGAGTCATTTAGAATCCCACCGATCAGGGGACCGATTCCCGCAGCTACTTGCCAGGACAAGGAATAAAACCCCATATATCGCCCGCGCATGTTGATCGGAGCCAGGTTAGCCGCCACTGCGGTGGCGGTTGGCACCAATAACAATTCCCCACTGGTCAGAATAACCATACTCAACCAGAATCCCCAGAATCCGGTACCCAACGCAACGCTGGAAACAGCCAGAGCGTACAGGGAAGTACCAATAGTCATTACCCACAAGGGTGGAAATTTTTTAGAACGATTGGTCACCGATACCTGAAAAGCCACCACAATCAACGCATTCGTCATCGGGATAAAACCATACAAACTTTCTTTAAGCCCGAAATTTTCCGTGACATATACCCCGAGCAGCACCCATACCAAAGTCGAGCAAATTTGGGTCATCGTAAAACCGATCACCATCCCCATAAAAGGACGGTCTCGGAAAATCCGTCCATACCCGGCAAAAGGTTCTACCGCAGGTGTTATATATGATTCCTCTCTCGGGCGCGTCTCAACCGCCATCACCGCGATCAGGATCGCAAAAACTGCCAGACCAGCAGCGGCAAAATAAAAGGTAATCGAATATGAAATATCCGCCAAGAAACCCCCAATCGCTGGTCCAAGCGCGATAGCGGCATTTTTACTCATCCTCGTCAGGGCATACGCATCCGCTCGTTTTTCGGGTGCGATCAAATCAGCCAGCATTGCATCCGCACCGATCTGATAAAGGGGATTGACAGCCCCTCTAAGCGCCATAATTAGGGCAAACGCGGTTAGGGTACCAGCCTGATTGAATAATAAAAAACCCGTCCCATTGGCAAACAGACTGAAGACCATCGTCCATTTTCGCCCAAAACGATCGATGATCGTCCCGGCAATAAAGGAGAAAAACAGCGCGGTGGCTGCATTTACTGTCATCAAACTTGCCACCTGGCTCATAGGTAAAGCCAACTTGTTTTTGGCATAGATCATTAAAAAAGGCCAGATCATGCTCATCCCCAAAACGCTGATGAACATCCCGGCAAACAGCAACCAAAATTGTGAGGGGTACTCTTGTTTTAGCTGAAGGATACGTGAGCGCATCATCCCACCCATTTAATTAGTCTGGAGCATAGGAACCAAATATTTGTTCAATTTTTTGATGGCGGAAACTAAAAATCTGATTCAAGCGGCGCTGCACCCAAACCCAATGGACAGCATCACCCAATACGCCGAAAGGAAGGGCATAAGTGACTCGATCTTCCATTTTTACCCCAGTTTGTAACTCAGTAAAAATATGCTCATGATACCAAAATTGATACGGTCCAATCCGCTGCTCGTCAACAAAATAAGCGTGCTGCCGTACATGCGCAATTTCTGTCAGCCAGCGCGATTTGATCCCACGGATAAATTGCACCCGATACTCGATCAGTTGACCAGGATACATCTCTTTTTGCCCGCCATGTGTGATTTCAAAACTCATATCTGGTGGGGTCAGTTCATTCAGATTTTCAGGATTAGAAAAATAAGCCCAGACATCTTCTATAGACGCTGGAATTAATTGTTGTTGATGCAAACGGTGAATCATACTTGGATTTTACCGCTAAATGAGAATTGAATTTTTCAAACATCCCTCAGAGAATGAGAACAACTCGGGTTTGGCTGTGACCCTTCATCCCGTCGAGGAAGTATCTTCACAAGCTGCTGGAGCATTTCAACTTGTTTTTCCTGCTCCTTGATTGCCAACAAAATAACGATATTAATATTGACTCGCTCCGAACCATCGGTTCCCATCATCCCAAATTCGACTGGTTGATTGAGAATTGCAATACCTACTCCAGATTTTTTGACGTGGTCTGGGTCTGCATGTGGGATAGCCACCTGCAACGGTTCAGTTGGCAAGCCGGTTGGAAAGGTTTTTTCTCTTTCGATGACATCCTCAGCATAAAGCAAATCAACATGCCCGGTTGCTGACATGACCCCCACCAGGGCTTTAATTACTTCTGCCGCGTTCTCAGCTTCCAAGTTTAATAAAATATGTTCCTGCAAAAGCAGATCGGTGAAGGTGTACTGCATAACTATGGTCTCACTTGCTGGATCAGATTTTTCATCTGACGGATATTGCCCTGAATATCTCCGTCACGAAAGGTCGATCTGCCTACAACAACCGTATCAGCCCCCGCTTCCACTATCTCTGTCAAGTTGTTCAGATTGACTCCCCCATCGATCACCCATTCAAGACTCTCTAAACTCGGGTGTTGTTTGCCAGTGCGCAGTTTTTCCAGGATTTCGGGGAGAAAAGGCATTTGGCCGTCCTCCGGTTCGGTTGTGAGCAGGATTACGAATTGCAGGAAAGGGGCTAGATAACTCAAATCCGAAAGTGGTGTGACTGGGTTTAGGGCAATCCCCGGTACTGCACCCAACCGCTGAATCAAACCCAG
>JARROY010000396.1:0-2724 GCA_037383445.1 Anaerolineales bacterium
AACCCACAGTGAGCAAGCAACCAGCGTACAGCCTCCTGCAACCTCAGCACAGGTTCAGAACAATGTTTCTGGGCCAACACCCACTGAAACTGAACCGCGAGATACCCCTCCTCCATCTGAGATTACCCCCACAGTTGAAGTACCCCAGCCAACCCAGACAATTGCAGGCCCGCGCGAGGTCAATAACCTGATCGATTGGCTGCTGTCACTTTTGGTGATCTTCTTTATCAGTCTTTTCGCCTACCAATCTGGGGCTCTGGCGGGTCAGGTGCGCTGGGGGGTGCGCTTTGGGTTAACAGCGTTAATTGGCGGGCTGGCGGTAAATGCTTATATCTCTTTCAACCTGCCTGGAGCAGCGGCCCTTGTCACAAAGTATAGTATCTGGGGAATTGTCTTGAGCGCTGCTAGCGGCAGCCTGATCGGTTGGGCAAGTGGAGTCCTCTGGCGATGGATGAGCAAATCAAACCAGTCGAATTAGCCGTTGGGTGCTGCCAGTATGGAAAAAATCAGTTAAGATAAAGGTATGAATCAAAATCAAACAAATCAACCCAACTTTGAGTTACCAACGGAACCACTTACCGACCAAGTTTCCAGGAATGTGTTCCGAGATTATTTAATCCTCTTATTTTATGCCGGAATCCTCATTGTTTTGGATACCTGGACAAAAGAGCTTGTGGAAACCAACCTATCACTGGGCCAGGGGTGGCTGCCCGAGCAATTTTCTGCCTTCCTCCCGTATTTCCGGATTATCCACCTGCAGAACAAGGGCACTGCGTTTGGCATGTTCCAGGATCAAAATCAGATTAACCTGGTGATCTCGACGATTGCAGTGATTGCATCCTTATTCATTATCTATATTTTCCCAAAAATTGATAAGCATGAACGAACGCTGCGGATCGCGTTGATCTTACAGTTGGCAGGAGCCGTGGGCAACCTCATCAGCCGCATTCGCTATGGATATGTCCTCGATTTTATCTCGGTCGGGAACTTCCCAGTGTTCAACATTGCTGACTCATGCATCACCGTTGGGCTGGTTGTGCTTATCTTGGGTATGTTCTGGCAGGAATACAGAGATAGAAAACAAGTACCTCCACCTGAGACAGACAGCAATACGCCATAACCAGTTCGGCAATTCTCTGAAAATATTTCACTCAGGTATTTTTTAATCCGACCAAAACTGTGTATCTTCACCTGCAGCAGGCAAAACTTTTTTTGAAACGGTATCCAGATTACCCCCAAACTGATCGAAAACTATTAATGACTCAGCGTGGCTATCAGGCTGATAATCACCAGCCCAGCAGATACCCAGATCAGCGAACGTTCAACCGCTGACGAGATCACATCGGAAAAAGAAGGCGGGGGTAAAGCGCCTTTCTGACGAGGACCCGGATTCCAGTTTCCTAATAGGGCTTCCCGAAACATCACCATGCTTTCCGGGCGGTGATCGGGGTGCAGGCTTAACGCCCAGTCAATCGCTCGCTCCGTGCGGGGACTGATATCCGGGTTAATCTCCCGCATCTGGACACTGCGTTCGGGGTGCAGGAATCGTTCGCGGGCTTCTGCCGGTGGGGTTTTGGTGAGCAAATGGTAGAGCGTAGCGCCTAAGGCATAGATATCGCTGCGGGCATCGGTATGGCCAGTATCACCGCCGTACTGTTCCAGCGGTGTATAAAGAGCCGTACCGCGCCCCTGTACAATCGTGATGGTTGCATCATCGGTGGAAAGGATCTTGACCAGCCCAAAATCCACCAGCTTAACCACATCATTGGGTGTCAGCTTCAGGTTGCTGGGTTTTATGTCCCGGTGCAAAATCGGCGGGTCTTGGCTGTGGAGGAAGATCAGGGCATTGCAGATCTGCATCGCCCATGAAAGCACATCCCTTTCAGGTAAAAATTCTTTGCGCTGGCGGGCTTCAATCATCAGGGTGCGCAAATCCTTGCCAGGGACATAATCCATTACCAGGAAGTCGCTCTGCCCCTCCGAGAAAATATCGGACACCTTAGGCAGGTTTGGATGATCCAGCCGGGCGAGGACAATTGCTTCCCTTTGGAACTGCTCTCGGGTCTGGCGCTTGGTATCACCGGGTAAAGAAGAATCGAGGAGAACCTCTTTTATCGCGCAGAGTCTTCCATCCAGGCGTAAGTCGTCGGCCAGATAGATACTTCCCATGCCGCCGCGGCTGATAAAGCGGCGGATGCGGTAGCGATCTTTTAGTGTGTCTCCTGGTTTTAAAGTAGCCATTTAAAAGTAGTCTTTCATCGGTTATACTATGTGTGCAGAGCTGTCATCATTTGGTATTATACACCTGAGGCAAAGATATGGAAGAGTACACAGAACAAGACCATCCTGTTCTGATTGCCCAAACGGGACCGTTAGATGGTCAACGGTGGACAATTAACAAGGATCTCACGATCGGCCGAGACCCCAACTGTGACATCATCGTGATCACGCCAGACAAACAGGTCTCCCGCCATCACGCAATGATCATGGTCAGCGGGGAAGACTTGATGCTGACCGACCTTGGCAGTAAAAACGGCACCCACCTGAACAGCGAACGGGTATCCAGCACACCTGTAAAACTCCAGGATGGCGATACCATCCAAATCGCCCTAGCCCAGCAATTTGTCTTCCTGAGTTCTGATGCCACCGTCCCCCTGGACACGGATGGGCTGGACAAGAACGAGATGGAAAATAAATGGCTCCGATTAGATAAACGTTCTCGAC
>JARROY010000396.1:2754-5356 GCA_037383445.1 Anaerolineales bacterium
CGCCGCTCTCCCTGGCACAATTCACGATGCTCAACCTGCTGTATTTGGCGGATGGGGACGTGGTCACCCGCCATGACCTGATTGCCGCCGTGTGGGGAGAAGAACATGCCTATGATATCTCCAATCAAGCACTAGATGCTCTCGTCCGGAGACTGCGGGACCGACTGGCAGAGATCGAACCCGAGCACAGCTTCATTGTGACCGTTCGCGGGCATGGTCTGCGGCTGGATAATCCTGTCAAATAAAAATAATCCCATATATGCAAGATAGAAAATAGGCATCAAGCTGGACGTCTATTTTTACATATAAACACTTTGATCGTGCTATTTGAAATAGGGGGAGTGCTTCAAGAGCCAGCGCGAGATAAGCGGGCGCAGCATCCTGACAATGTGGCGCAGCCCGCCCAGGTTTTCCTTCATTTCACCCACATAATCCTTCAGGGTGCGCTGCTGGTAGTTGAGCAGCCGCTGGCTTTCCTCGGTATCCAGCCAATCGGTACTGAATTCTTCCGTGGTAAAGGCCTGATCCGGCAGTTCATCGATCCCAGCGGCATCAAGCACCTGTTTCATCAAGTCCCGATAATAAAACTGGCAGTTCTGTCCGCCGCCGATCAGCAATGTTCTCCCCCATACCTGGTCGCACTCCAAAGCATTGCTCAGGGCAACCGCCACATCTTTAGAGTGTACATACTCTATCCTGTTATCCAACGGGACGTTAAACATCCCCGGATCGATGATCAGGCGGATGGGAAGAGCAGCCGCAAATCGGAAGATGCTCCATACCAAAGGCGATGTGCGCACCATGGTTTCCATCTGGACTTTGTGGTGAGCATAATGTTCCACCGGAGCGACAGGGTCGGTTGTCCGGCGCGGGGGCTGCAGTCTTTGCGTGCGGCCAAATACATGCAGGGAAGACCCGAGAATTAACCGCGCTGGCCGGTCCTGCGACAAAATGGCGTCGATCACATTCCGGGTACCGCCAACATTTACCGATTCCGCAAATTCCGGCCGGTCCTCACTGTTGATTCCTGTAGCCGATAAATGCGGGATAACAGCTGCCAGATGGATGACAACCTCTTGTTCAGCAACCGCATGGCGCACTTCCTCCAGGTCTCGGATATCACCCCAGAAAACTTTCAGCCTGCCCCGATAGCGCAAAGCTTTACGCCGATTGGTGCGGTTTTTGAGATCAAAAGCACTGACCCGATGCCCGCGCTTAAGTAATTCCGAGAGGGTATAAGCCCCGATGTTGCCAAAAGCCCCTGTAACCAACACATTCATTTTTAATCTTTCCTTTCAATCGACTTAAGCAGCCAATCAATGCCATCTTGCCCCACCTGACCCCATTCATTAGGATTAGCGGACAGTAAACCCTGCAGCAGCGCCCCCACTCCCAGGGAGATCATAATCAAGGCTGTTTTACGGGCATCCGTCTCCACCAGGCTGCCCTGCTGCACCCCCTCTTCAATCAGTTCCGTGATTAGTTGGTAATAATGCTCAAAGGGGGCAATGGTCGCCTGCCACAATTCTGGGTCCCGTGAGGCTTTAACCCACAGGTCAAACAATATCGGCAGCTGTCCCTCAGCAATCTCAAAGATAGAAGGAAAGGTGGTGCTGAGCATCCTGAGGGCGGTGGGGACATCCTCTACTTGTTCCCGCAGGGCAATCAGCCCTTGATCAAATTCCGCCAGCCATTGATGAAGCAGTTCCAGATACACCGCCTGCTTGCTGGGGAAATGATGGTAAAAAGCTCCTTTGCTCAGCTCTGCTTGCTGGCAAATCTCAGCCACACCGGTAGCATCAAAGCCGTTTTGGGCAAAGCAAATTTGGGCGGCATCCAAAATTGCAGCCCGGGTCTGCAGAGCACGTTCTTGTTTTGGGTGATATTCAGACATGAAGTTCCTTTTAAAACCGACCGGTCGGTATCATTTTAACACAACACTCCCCTGACTGTAAATCCATTCCGGCTTTCAAATTTGTTATTAAAAAGCTGGGAGAACCAAAAGAATTCCTGGAAATTGTTAATCTTCTTCTCATGATTAAGTATTGACTCTGCATTCAATTGATGTATAATCATATTAACTTTGCAATACAAAGTATAATGAGACACAAATAAAGCGGCGTCGCAAATATACCAACCAACGCATAAGGAGAATAAAAATGAACGCACCACTAAATCTAAAAGAACTGGAACAAAAAGCCTTCCGCTCCTTCTATCAGGACGGGATTTGGGATATTTTCTTTGGGCTGATGATGTTTGCCATGTACACTTTCACCTTCTTTGACCAGATAGAAAACAAAGCACTCCGGATTTTGGGTATGCTGTTTCTCGAAGTCTTCGCGTTATTCTTCCTGATCTACGGAAAAAAACTGATCACTACCCCCCGCCTGGGAGAAGTGAAATTTGCGAAACATCGCACGAAACGGTTAGGCAAAATCATCGTGGTCAACCTGATCTCGCTTGTCGTTCTGGCTACGTTCGCCATCCTGCAAAACAGCCATCCTGAACTCTTCGAGGGAACCAACAGCGATATCATCAGGTCAGTTGGGATGGGTGTCTGGATCGCATTTATCACCTCTGTGATGGCTTACTTCCTGGATTT
>JARROY010000397.1:0-2705 GCA_037383445.1 Anaerolineales bacterium
GGCTCGCTTCCGCATTGGGCAGTTTGGTAGCTGGTTGGATCTTTGATGGCGGGGGATATGGCGCTCTGAACGCCACAGCAGCAGTGCTGACATTGCTACCGCTGGTATTATTGGGGTGGTGGTTCATGATGAAACGCCGGGCGGTCAGTGTCGGACTTGATTAAACTATCTCTGCCTTTAATTTCTTTCGCTCTCGGTTACACACCCTGTCGATTGGCTTATTTCTTTTTATATGCAGCTTCAAACTCATGATGCGGAGGGACTTCTTCCTTAACCACATACAGGAAATGATAGATCCCGCTTGGTCCCATGAATTTAAAATCTCGCTGGATTGCCTTTAAGGTGGCATCGAAGCTACCGTGCGAACGAAGGTACTGCTTGAATGTGCCGTGCTCTTTTTCCAGATCGATCATCTTCTGGGCGTTGCTGACAATTGCAGCCAGCTTGCGCCGGTTGCGGATGACTCGCGTGTCCTGGGCCAACTGTTCCAATTCCGGTTCGACCAAATCAGCAATTTTATGGGCATCAAAATTTAGAAAGGCTTCACGAATACCGGGCCACTTGGTTTCTACCACCTGCCAGGACATCCCGCTCTGGAACACGGATTTGGACATAATTTCAAGATAATCATCCAGGGATTTGGGTTCGATCTGTTCGGGGGGTGCTTTGGTTGGCATATGGGCTCCTTTTTTACTTTCCTGATTCGAGATCAAATTTATCTTCTAGACCCTGCAAGTGACGCTTTTCTTTCTAACTAGGTCCAATTAGCCAGATGCAAACCCCCAGATAGACATATAAGCTATCAATGCCCAATATGCTTTAGGTCAGCACCCTCCAAGACTCGATAAAAGGCAGACATACGGCGCCAGTTCAGCAGGCTGGGTGTCAGGTAGGGAAGCAATTTGAGTTCATATACAGGAGGAAGAATTGGGAGACCATGCAGGCGCGCGCTGGCAATGAGGGCAAATAAGCGTTCAAGTTCTTTGCCCTTACGGATCGTATAAGGCACCATGACCCAAGACAGTGCTGTTCCCAACAGGAAGTCTTCGAAACGTTCCTTCAAGGATCCCCACCATGAATGTCCGGAATTGGATTTCATCTGATACGCCTGGGTTGGTATAAAACACAAGTTCAGTCCAATAAAAAAACAACCTATTTCATTGTACTCCTTTTTCATGGAGGGGATAGCGATAACTCTTGATTCGGGTCTTGATACTCCTTAGGGGGTTGGGGGGTTATGCCATATCAACCCCCAGATTAAACCCCCAATTCAACCCTTTGCTGGATGACATGCTGCTGTCAACATGTTAAAGTAGGATACGAAGGCAGTCATTTTGCCTGTGTACTGATTGGTAATTTCATAAGAAAGAGAGGAGAAATCCAATGCCAAATATTCTGGAAGTAGAACAACTGAAAAAGAAATATGGTGACTTTGAAGCCGTCAAAGGCATCAGCTTTGAGGTGCAGGAGGGGGAGGTTTTCGGTCTGCTGGGGCCAAATGGTGCCGGAAAGACCCAGACCATCTCGATGCTGACCGGGGTCATCGAGCCCACCTCGGGTACGGCCCGCGTCGGCGGGTACGATATCCGCTCGGACATCGATCAGGCTAAAAAGATTAATGGATTGGTACCGCAAGATTTAGCCCTTTACCCAACCCTGAGCGCCAGAGCGAACTTAAATTTTTTTGGGCGCATTTACGGGTTGAGCGGAAAGGACCTCAAAGAACGCGTGGAAGATGTGCTGAGAATCGTCTCTCTTACCGAGCGCGCGGACGAGGCTGTGGAGCATTATTCCGGCGGGATGAAGCGCCGCGTGAACATTGCTGCCGGTTTGCTGCACCATCCCAAACTGCTCTTTTTGGACGAGCCAACTGTTGGGGTCGATCCCCAGAGCCGCAACCATATTTTCGAAAGCGTGCTGCGGTTAAACCGCGAGCGCGGTATGAGCATTGTCTATACCAGCCATTATATGGAAGAAGTCGAGCTGCTGTGCAACCGGGTTGCGATTATCGACCAGGGAGAAATTATCGCTCTTGATACGATCAAGAACCTGATCGCGTTATTGGGCGGCGGTGTGATCCATGTAGGATTGGAGAAAGTCGATGATGATCTCTTGATGAAGTTGGGCAGTCTGCAAGGCGTTGAAAGTGCTGAACTCACGGCACAACCAATCTCTCCACCGCTTGAAGAGGAAGAGTTGGAAACAAAAGAGCGTGAAATCGTCAGTGCAAACCCCATAGTAAAGGTCGTGGCAAAGCACAGCCAGACAGCCATTGTGAACCTGATCAGCTATCTCAACGAGAAGGATATTGCCCTCACCTCCCTAGAAATCCTGGAACCTAACCTGGAGAGTGTATTCCTGCACCTGACAGGCAAAAAATTAAGGGAGTGAGCCATGAAAGCATTAAGCGTTGCATTTAAAGATATCCAAATCCTTCTCAAAGATCGCGGGGCAATCATCCAGCTCTTCCTGCTGCCCCTGATTTTCATTATCGCCTTCAGTGCGGTGGCGTCGGGATACGAGACAGGTGATGAAGACCAACGCATCCCATTGTCAGTGATCAACCTGGATGGCGGGCAGGAGGCCCAGGTGGTGCTCGATGGAATTGAGGCAGCGGGGGGTGTCCGGGTCGAGCTGGTCGAAGAAAATGAGGGCAATCTACAGCTCCAACAAGGAGACATCGGGCGGCTGCTGACCATCCCAGA
>JARROY010000398.1:0-1554 GCA_037383445.1 Anaerolineales bacterium
ATAGATGGGGAGATACCCTACCACAATAAAGGATGCGCGCATGTACATCAATGGAAACCTTATAACCAATCTTGATCGTGAAAAAATCTTTGTGATCAATCCAGCCACTGAAGAAGTTTTAGGCGAAGTTTTTCGTGGAAATACACAAGATTCAAACGACGCATTCGCTACAACAAAACACGCATTTATCAAGTGGAAATTTACACCAGCATCCGAAAGAGCCGCGATGCTCCATCAAGCCGCAGCCAAATTGCGTGACCACCAAGATGAATTAGGCAGGCATGATCGTGGAGCTGTGATCCTACCTGGGGGTCCAGAACGTTTAAATAAAACCAATTACTACACAACTCATGGCAAAGTAGAGCGATCACGTAGAATTGATCAAACAGAGTTTTATCAGTTGCTGACCTACACGGTGTATGTTGATCTAAATGCGAAGCTCGATGGCTGGAAAAGCTTTTATAATTATAATAGACCACATATCCCCCTAGATATGAAGACATCTTTCGAGGTGATGAAGTCTCTCCTAAAATATTTTACTAAAAGTCCCGCAGGATATGACGTATAATAGTATTTGCCTTTTGTTTCAACTTATTTTAAAGTTTAAGATCAGCTTTCCTAAACCAACTCTAACAATAATATTTCCATGGACAAAACTCACAAAAAATATGCCAAACAGCCTAGAAATAATAGCCAGAAAAAGGAATACCAGGTTGCTGATGAAGCATTGATTAAAAAGATCTTAACACATGGTTCCCATGGAATCTTAGCATCAACTAATAACCACCAACCTTTCATTACACCGTTAATTTACCTTCACGATGATAAAGAGCATTCGGTGTATTTTCATGGTACTCGCACCGGAAGGTTTAGGGCAAATTTACATTTCAATCCCAAAATTGCCTTCAATGTGCTCGAATTTGGCAATATTCTTGCCCATAAGGAAGCATCTGAATTTAATGTTGCATACAACAGCGTGACCATTTTTGGAACCGCAAGGACGCTCGATGACGAAAAAATGAAATCAAAATTACTGCAGTCTATGGGATTAAAATTCAAGATTGGACATGCAAACAACAAATCGAAACCTCAGAATTTCTAGAGTCTTTTGAGTACACCACGACTAAAATTTCCAAGACAAATAACCAATGATAAAAAATGTTTCAAATGATGCCTCCCTTATCTGGAGAGCCCGTTTAGCACTTGCAGGCGGCGTTGTTGCACTCACCCTATCTCCTTTGTTTTTTAGATGGGCGGAAGCTCCTGCTATTGTGACTTCCTTTTACAGGATGGCAATTACCACATTGATATTATCTTTGTTGCTGTTCATGACCAAAGATCAGCATTCACCCTGGAGGTGGAAATATCTAATCTTTCCAATCTTGGGAGGAACTGCCTCGGCCTTGGATCATAGCTTTTGGGGTACGGCCTTAAACCAAACCTCTGTTGCCAATGCTACTCTTCTAAATAATGTGTCTCCTTTGTGGGTAGCACTCATCGCGTGGTTTTTTCTAAAAGAAAAACTTGGAAAATCTTTTTGGGTTGGTTTAGTAG
>JARROY010000398.1:1617-4319 GCA_037383445.1 Anaerolineales bacterium
GCTCGGTGCGACAATGGTATTAGGCAGCACTTTCATGGCGAAACCAGAATTTTTAGTAGGAGATATTTTAGCCCTTATCTCAAGCATATTTTATGCAATGTTCTTTTTAGCAACCTCCAAAGGGCGTGAGGTATTGCCGACCATTCAATATTTATTTGTGATGACTCTGACTGCAGCTATTTGGTTATTCTTGGCAACTAAAGTATTAAATTATCCTCTGGTAGGATACTCCCCAAATACTAACCTAACCTTCTTCTTGGCAGCAATTATTTCTCAGTTTGGAGCATACTTCTTAATATCTTATTCATTAGGAAGGCTTTCAGCCTCTGTGGTAACTCCAACCATGGTTGCCCAACCAGTGCTAACTGCAATATTAGCAATCCCCATTACGGGTGAAACGCTTATCCCCGTACAGGGTTTGGGTGGGTTAACCACACTTTTGGGAATCTATTTAATCAATATTTCATCAAATTCCCAAAACCAAGAAAATCTTTAATCACCGATTCAATTTATTTAACAGATCCTCCAAAACAATTTACCCATAGAACTATCTTAAGTATTTTAATCACGAGAGAGTTTTACTAAATGCTTGCATAATTCTATCAAAAGCGATTAAGATTTAAGCATGAGCAATCGTGAAATTACCGTTTTATCCGTAAGCGATCGTATAGAGAATTATTTATTAGAGCAGGAATCAAGTGAGAAATTCAAAGATATCGATTTAATTCTTTCGTGCGGTGATTTACCCTATTATTATATTGAAAAGTTAATTAAAAAAATTGGAGTCCCTACACTCTTTGTGCGTGGTAACCATGATCAAGCTATTGAGTATAACAAATATGTACCCCAATCTGGACCTCTTGGGGCAATCGACCTTCATAAGAGAGTAGTTGTATTAAATAACATTATTTTTGCTGGTTTTGAAGGATCCCTTAGATATAGGGAAGGACCCTTCATGTACACTCAAGGGGAAATGTGGATGAATGTATTGAGCATTGTTCCTCAGTTATTATTCAACAAATTTACATATGGTCGGTTTGTCGACGTGGTCATTGCACATAGCCCACCCTGGGATATCCATGATCAAGACACCCATATTCACAGAGGATTTAAGGCATTTCGTTGGCTAATCAAAACTTTCAAGCCGGGATATTTTTATCATGGGCATATCCATGTTTATACAGAAGACCAACACACTGAAACAATCTTTGGAAACACCAAAGTCATTAATACTTTTGGGAAACGCAAATGTGTCATACGCGCTGGAAAACAACATTTTTCCCAAACGGAAGAAGCTAGCATCCCAATAAGTCCCTTCAGAAATCCTGCAGAAGATTTCAGGAACGCTCGTCGAAAAGCTGCGCTTGAAAAAGTGTGGAGCACCTTATTTGGATCTTCCCACCATTTGCTAGAGTTTCAGCAAATCGAAAATCAATTAAACTTTGATAACATCGAAAATTTGGGGATAAGAAAAATACCTTTAGATGCGATAGTTGCATCCGTAAATCGGCATAATGATTTTACAAGGAAGTTCTTTCCTAGATCTAAGGTAGATCCGGACCGATGGAAGAGAGTTTCCAAGGCAGTGAGCAGCCAGCCGCTTCCAATAGATGTATATCAAATTGATGAGGTCTATTTTGTTTTGGATGGAAATCATCGCGTATCCGTTGCACGTCAGCGTGGGCAAACACATATCATGGCTAATGTCACAAAAATTGAGAGCTTAATTTCATTAACTCCCGAAGACAACTTTGAAGATATCATTATTAAAAATCAACAGGTGCGTTTCCTCAAGGATACAAAACTAAATGAACTCCGGCCAGAACTCGGCTTTAATGTTACCTCAGTAGGATCATACCGCCAACTAAGGGATCAAATAGCTATTCACCACCTGAATATTGAATTGGAACAACATTACCCCTACACATTCCAAGAAGCAGTCCTAAGTTGGGTAGATGAAGTTTATTTACCTGTGGTCCAATCGCTTACTCAACACGGTCTGCTTAGAGATTTTCCAGAATATACCCCAACTGATCTTTTTTTATGGCTGGTTGAGTATCAGCAGGAATTGAGCCGTCACTACGGATGGGAAATCAAACCTCATGGAGCTATAGAAGAGCTTGCAGCGAAGTACAGTAAAAGATTTCATCGGCGCTGGCAGCGTTTAAAAGTTCGATTATTCCCATTCACATCACAGCTACCATCAACCATTGGAAATTGGAGAGAAACACACCTGGTCCCACGAAAAGACGGACAAATATTTTCCTCAATTCTAGTTGCAATCAATGGTCAACAGGGAGGGTGGCAAGCACTGAAACAAGCCCAAACTATCGCCAAATATGAAAATAGTACGATTAATGGTTTGCATATTGTCACACATAGTTTTGATCCCTCCGAACCTGAATATCGAGAATTACAAAACCAATATCGAGAACGTAATTCAACCTTCTCCTCTGCACCAAACCTGATATTCGAGCAGGGCGAAGTCGTGAGATTGCTCAATCAACGGTCCCTGTGGAACGATCTCCTTGTTTTTAGCCTAGAACATCCACCAGAGAACAAGCCAGTCTCTCGACTCCGTTCAAATCTAAGATCTCTGATCCAAACATGTCCTAGGCCGATATTAGCCGTGCCCTCACCATCACCCATGAAGCACGCTCTGTTAGCATTTGATGGCAGCTGTGATGTGAATGGGAATAATC
>JARROY010000399.1:0-2689 GCA_037383445.1 Anaerolineales bacterium
TGTCCGCCCATATGATCACCAACAGCGTAAATAACACCCTCAGTATTTTCATCAGCAGTTATATAAGCATTGATTTCGTAGTTAGTTGATTTAATATTCGGTCCGGCTAATTCAGGAACCCTGTAAACATTTGTATTAAGTTCCCAATGACTTTTTGCTGCAGCCTGCGGGTTTGATTCGGGTTGAAGAGCTCTGCCTAAGGAGCCGCCAACAGGATAAACATTGTACTTTTCAGCTTCCTGCCAGAATATTTTCTCAAGCTCTTTTACTTTTTCAGGATACTGATCTGCAAGGTTTATTGATTGAATCGGATCTTCTTCAATATTATACAATTCCCATTTTGTGTTTAAAGGATCAAAATTCGCGAGTGCGGTGGGATCTACAGACCATGGAATTCTGTAAGGAACACCGCATAAAGTCCATCCTTCATGATACAATCCCATAAACCCAGTCATCTCAAAATACTGGGTGGGGTGTTTTGTTTTAGCTTCCGGATTATCCCAGGAATAAACTAATGAGCTCCCTTCATATGGTTTTCTCTTTTGTCCGTTAACAAAATCAGGTGCAGGTATTCCGGTCACCTCAAGTATTGTTGGAACTATATCAGTAGCATGTTGAAATTGATTTCTCCATTCTCCTTTAGCTTTAATCATCTTTGGATATCTAATAGCAGTTGCCGAAGCTGTTCCGCCAAAGTGAGATGCCATTTGCTTTGTCCACTGATATGGTGTCGATGTTGACCATGCCCACGCAACCGAAAAATGGTTTGCAAGGTTTGGTCCTCCCCATTCTTCTATGCCGCCATGTTTTTCTAATAGTTCAAGCTGTTGTTCCATAGTAAGCGGCGGAAATCCGTTTTGCATTAACAGCTCTGAAATTGTGCCTGTCGGAGTTCCCTCTGCTGTTGCACCGTTATCTGCCATAAGGTATATGATAAGTGTATTATCCAATTCTCCCATTTCCTCAAGATGCTCTATGACACGACCTACCTGAAAATCTACATGTTCAAGAAAGGCTGCGTTAATTTCCATTTGTCTTGAAAGATATTTTTTCCCTTCTTCAGAAAAAGAATCCCATGCTGGGATAGTTTCAGGTCTTGGAACTAATTCTGCATCTTCGGGTACTATGCCTAATCTTTTTTGTCTAGCAAAAACTTCTTCACGATAGGCATCCCAACCCTGATTGAATTTACCTTTGTATTTATCCCGCCATTCTTTAGGAACCTGAAGAGGTGCGTGTATTGCGCCAGGTACAAAGTAGACAAAGAAAGGATTTTCTTTTAGCGCTTTCCAGTTATCTAACCACCAGATGCACTTATCTGCCATTCCATGCGAAAGATGAAAGGTCGATCCATCCTCATTTGTTTTTGGAGTTTCGATTGCTGTATTGTTTTCGTAAAGCAGCGGATGGAACTGGTTTGTTTCACCTCCCATAAAACCATAAAAATATTGGAATCCCCACATACCAATTGGCCATGCCTGGAATGGTCCCACGGGCGAAGCTTCTTCCATAGGTGTGTTATGCCATTTACCAAATGCTGCTGTTGAATAACCATTATCAGTTAATATTTTAGCAATGGATGGGGTAGAGTAATCCATCTGAGAATTATACCCAGGATAACCTGTCGCAAACTCTGAAATTATTCCTGTACCAATAGTATGAATATTGTAGCCTGTTAATAGAGCTCCTCTTGTCGGGGAACAAACAGCTTGCACAGTCATATGAGTGTAGCGAATCCCCTCATCTCCAATCCGGTCAAATGTTGGAGTCCTCATAGCACCACCAAATGAGCTTGCATCTGAATACCCCGCATCATCCAGCATTACTATTAGTACGTTTGGAGCTTCTTTAGGAGCCTTCTTAGGTCCTATAAAATCTGGTTTGGAATCTTCCAGAGTTTTACCTTGAACTCCTTTCCATTCTTCCTTAGGATAGGGGATTGAATTTTTATCCTGTTCAGTTGAACAAGCAGTAATGAGTAATAGCAGAGCAATACTCACAAATAATTTAAACAGATTTCTCATAACGATCTCCTTTTTGTTTTAAAGTATTTATAGAATAACAAGAATTCGTACCAGGTTTAATTTAAAAGTATCTGGTACGCCAATAAAAATGATTTAAAATTTTCACCAGTCTCAGTTATCAATCCCATACTGAAACCTAACTTGACAGCATGACGACTTTCAAACGGGTATACCATAGTAATTCCAATCTTTGAATTCCTCTGAAAATCTTCGTCCGACAGATTCGAACTACCGCCCCAATAATAATTAGCATTGAACGCTGCCCAGAAGCCAGGTTTGAATCTCCTTATCCGATGGAACTGAGAAGCAAATATCGGATCCTGTTTCCTAGTCTGACCGAGAAACTCAGCATTATCAGTAAAAATCCACATTCCTAGTTCCAACTCAAGTAACCACTTTTCTTGAATTGGAATTATGTAACCGAGTTCTGGTTTAAAGGCCAATCGATTGGATCCTATGTTGATAAGTTTATCTTCTTCGTATGCACCTGTTGGTAAAAGAATCTTTAAACTCGCTCCAAGTATCTGGCATGGATTGCTTCGAAGTTCCTGAAAACCCTTTAAGTCCATTGTTGGTGCACCAAAAATGTTAATGGAAAAAGTAATACCAAAATCTGCAATTCCAGACATAACACGTGTGCCCGGGATTTCACTATCAGGAGTTAA
>JARROY010000400.1:0-2688 GCA_037383445.1 Anaerolineales bacterium
ATAGCAGGAAATATGGCGAGAGAAGAGCGCGCCAGCGCATGAGAGGGTTGTGGTGGGCGGTTGTGCTGATCTGGGCTGGCCTGGTCTTCGGTGCTGATAGCCTGGGACTGGTACCACAATTGGGTGACGCCGATGCCTGGAGCTGGATCTTCCTTGGCGCAGGCATGCTTGGGATATTGGGTGCCATCTACCGTGTGACCTCTCCGAGTGTTCCGAACCCGACCACCTGGGATTGGGTTTGGAGTGGTTTTTGCTTGATCGTTGGCGTGGGCGGTTTTACCACTCTGGAGATTTCCTGGCCGTTGATTCTGATGCTGGTTGGTGGGGCAATCCTGGTCAACGTGTTTTGGGTGCGTGATTAGAGTGGCGAGTAGAGGTTCTTCTCAAATTATGTTAATTCAAAAGGAAATGATGAAAACATCTTAGACCGGAAGAACCTCTGCTCCATACTATTGCATTATTAGAAGATTTGGATCTTGCTCTAATTATTTGTCATACATGGAAGTGGTCACAAAAGAAATTCTGAAGGGAAGTAGGAAAAGATGGAAAGGTTTTCGATCAAAGAATTAGATTTTTACTCTCAATCACGTGATGAAAAGAGTTTCTAACCACAGATATTTGAATACCCTTTATACACAGATTGGCGATATATTGGGCTGGACCTGCGTTGTTGGATTAGTGGGATTGATTCCATTCAGTATCATCCTGCACATCAAGCTGAAGAAGGAAACAACATAAGAACCTAAGCAAGATCAACGAAAAAACTAGCTGGCAAAACCCTGTCGCTAATCAATTTTGAATGCAAGTCAATAGAAAGAACATTGCAAAAGGAATATTCAGAAAACCATGAACGAACACAACTTACACACTCAGGAAACTTTTTCATTCCCTGTTGGATATCACACCTTTCACAAAAACAAGGATATCAATTTCCAATTGAATCGCTTCTATTCCTTCGGATACTGGACCAAAGCGGATGCTGAAGAAGCCGGCAATTCGATCCATGAGATCGGCGATTGGAAACCAGTACTGACCGGACTGGCAGAGCGCCATAAAGCTGAAAATCGTCCGATGGCCGCTGCGTTTAGCTATCGAGCTGCCGAGTTCTATACCCTGCCCAACGATCCAGACAAGATGCGCCTGTATGATCAGTTCATTGAATTGTTTTATGCATCTATCCAGGAGAAAAACCTGGAAAAGTTCTCGATTTCCTTTCGGAATGGAGCCCTACCAGCGCTCCGACTTTCACCTGAGAACAGTAAAGGGACGATCGTCGTGCATGGCGGCTTTGATTCGTTCATGGAAGAGTTGTTCACTTTGGTTCAGTATCTGGCTGATGCTGGCTTTGAAGTCATCATCTTCGAAGGGCCGGGCCAGGGGGCCGCAATCCGAAAGCACAATCTACCATTTACCCATGAATGGGAACATGCTGTAACAGCAGTTTTGGATTATTTCGAGCTAACAGATGTCACTTTGATTGGTATCTCACTGGGCGGCTATCTGGCGCTTCGGGCATCTGCTTTTGAGGAGCGAATCTCCAGGGTGGTCTCTTATGATATTTCAAACTATGACCAACATGGACATGGACTACAAGGCGCGATCTACCGATTTTTCTTGAGAAACCCATCCGTCTACAATTGGATTGCAGAAAAATCGATGAGCAAGAACATCGCCACGGAGTGGCTCATCAGTCATGGGATGTATATCAATGGTGTTGATACCCCCCTGGAATGGATGGCCTCGTTAGAGAACTTCTCAGTATCTGATATTGCATCCAAGGTTCGCCAGGATGTGCTTTTGTTGGCGGGCATTGAAGATCATATGGTGCACTTCAAAGAGTACGAGAAAAACTGTCAGGGTTTGACCTCCGCTCATTCGGTTACTGGCCGGGTCTTTACAGCGGATGAGCATGCTCAAAACCATTGTCAAGTGGGTAACGTCAAACTGGCCTTAGATGTGATTCGAGATTGGATCATTACTAACACCTAAACGGAAGAGACGAATATGCCTTCTTCAAAACGCTCAAGTCCTTGGTTATTTCTAGCGCAAAAAAGATGGAAAGTGGCTAGGTTACCTGTACGTATACGAGGCAGTTAATGTACAAGGCAATATACAAGTTTCACTCGATCTAAAAATTTATCGTTTGAGCAAAGGAGTTTGAGAGATGCAATTGTATGTATCTGTCAGAGAAGTTGTTATCAACCTAATTCATTATTGAAAATGTTGTTTTCGGTGAAAGGAGACTTAATGAGTAAGCGATCGATAATCACAATCGGAGTTTCTAATCTCGAACGGTAAATCCAACTTCACTAAAGAGCAAATAATAATGATTGAAAAAAACAAACAGAAACTTACACTTGATCAACCGGTTACCTACCAAATTAAAGTACCTGAATTGCTCGATGATGGCTGGTCTGATTGGGAAGGTGAGATAACGGTCTTGGGTAAAAGGGATGACGATGGTCTACCAATCACTACTTTGACCGGCAACTTTGACCAGGCCGCTCTACAAGGACTCCTGCGTCATCTTTATTCTCTGGGATTACCATTGATTTCAGTACAAGTAATACGGAAATAAGTTGAATAATGAAAATACAATCGCTAAAATTGGCTTATTTTTCACCCACTGGAACAACAAAATCAATTGTTCAAGCGATAGCACACGGGATTAATCTAAACACTGTTGAA
>JARROY010000401.1:0-7066 GCA_037383445.1 Anaerolineales bacterium
ATCTCGCCGATGAATATATGGCGGCTCATCCTAATGTCAACATCGAAATCACAGTATTGGAGAACGATGCCTTCAAGACCAAGTTGACCACTGTTATGCAATCCGGTGAACCCCCAGATATCTTCCAGAGCTGGGGCGGCGGTGTGATGAACGAGTATGCTAACGCTGGTCTGCTCAAAGATATTACCCCTGACCTCGATGCCGATGGCGGCGCGTGGCGCAACACCTTTGCGCCTGGCGCGTTAGGCGTGTATGCCTACAAAGACAAGAATTATGGTGTGCCGTGGGATATGGGTATGATTGGATTCTGGTACAACAAAGCACTCTTCGCACAGGCTGGCATCGAAGCTCCACCCACCACTTGGACAGAATTAATTGAAGACGTGGGGAAACTCAAAGATGCCGGTATCACCCCCATTGCCCTCGGTGAAGGTGATAAATGGCCGGGCATGCACATGTGGGCTTACCTCGTCACTCGTCTGGGCGGCAAAGCCAATTTTGAAGGTGCGCTCCTGCGCACTGGTTCCTTCACGGACGAACCCTTCGTTAAAGCTGGCGAGTTGCTCCAAGACTTGGTTGCCCTCGAACCCTTCCAGAGCGGTTTCCTCGGCGCAACCTACGGCGATGAAGCCACCGCCATGGGCAATGCCAAAGCCGCCATGGAACTAATGGGTCAATGGGCTCCAGCTGTCTAAAAAGACAACAGTGAAGATAAGATGGGCATCGGCGATGACCTCGGCTGGTTCCCCTTCCCAATGGTGGAGGGTGGTAAAGGTGATCCCAATGATGCCGTCGGCGGTGGGAACGGATTTGCAATTGGCAAAAATGCGTCCCCAGAAGCCATTGATTTCGTCAAGTACCTGACCCGGCCTGAATCGCAGGTCCAGTTGGCTGAAATCGGTGTGGCTATTCCGGTGGTCGTGGGCGGTGAAGCCGGCCTGACCGACCCGTTGATGATCACACTCCAACAAAGCCTGGCCAAAGCTCAATACTTCCAACTCTATTATGATCAAGCGCTACCTCCGGCAATGGGATCTGTCATCAATGACAGCACCCAGGGCCTGTTCGCTGGTACCCTGACGCCTGAACAAGCTGCCCAAGCAATTGAAGACTCAGCCCAGCAGGAACTAGATTAAGCAAGCACGGTTGACATCGCGGGGATCGGGATGGTACAAGCCGATCCCCGCAACATTTCAGGACTTCACTGGAGGCGCGATATGCAATCACTTCCCACTATTCCAAATATCTTCAAATTAATACCAAGGACAGGTGCTCCGAAGAAGACCGCGGATAAACTGGTAATCTTCTTATTCTTGTTGCCTGCTGTCATTCTTTTCCTCATTTTTGTGGTTTATCCCATCTTCCAATCCATTTATTACAGCCTTTTCAATTGGAAGGGATTCGGTCCTGCCGTTGATTATATCGGTTTGGACAACTTTAAGAACATCCTGAAGGACAGAGTCTTTCTAATTGCACTCCGTAATGGCTTTCTAATCATCGCGTTTTCCCTCTTTCTCCAGTTACCGCTTTCGCTACTCCTGGCGGTCTTGGTAGGTCGCGACCTGCCGGGACGCGTTTTCTTCCGCGTTATTTTTTTCATGCCGTATGTTCTCTCTGAAGTGATCACCGCACTCATGTGGTTGTTCATCCTCAACCCCGATCCGGAGCGAGGCTTTATCAATGCTGTGGTTGTCCTTCTGGGAGGCGAAGCGCAACCCTGGTTGGGCGATACAAAACTTGTCATGGGTGCCATCTTTGCCGCACTTACATGGAAATATTTCGGCTATCACATGCTGCTGTTCATGACCGGTCTTCAGAATATTCCCACCGAGGTCGAAGAAGCCGGCCTCATCGACGGTGCGAACTCGTTCCAGAATTTCTTCTACATCACCCTACCGCTACTTGGAAGCACTATCCGCACCTCGGTGTACCTTTCCGTACTTGGATCTTTACAGCAATTCATCATGGTCTGGATTATGACCAAGGGTGGACCGGTCAATGCCAGTGAAACGATGGCAACCTACATGTACCGTTTTGGATTTGTGCGCTTCCAGCTCGGATATGGATCTGCAGTGGCCATCTATATGTTTTTGATCTGCCTGATATTTTCCCTGATCTATCAACGCTTGACGCGCCGGCCAGATTACCTTACAGGTTTTTAGGAGAGATGCAATGACAGCAAAACAAGCCCATTCACGTTCGCGCTGGAATTATGGAAAGTTCTCCCGACGCTTCCTTCAATATTTCATTCTCTCAATTGTTGTCGTCCTTGTTTTCATTCCCATTGTGATCCTGGCATTTGGCGCGCTTAAAACACGCGAGAATCCTCCTATTCTTTCTGGCCCATGTTGCGCAACAGTCTGCTTGTGATGTTGGCAACAACGACTGGCGTGGTCATCATATGCAGTCTTGCTGCTTTCGTGTTCGCCCGCATGGAGTTCCGTGGAAAAAGTTGGGCGTTTAACCTGTTTACACTGGGGCTCATGTTTCCCATCAATGTAGCTATACTACCAGTCTACTTTGTCCTGCGCCAGATAGATTTGGTAGACAGCCTCTGGGGAGTCATCATTGTGCAAACTGCGTTCCAACTCTCCGGCAATATTATGATCCTGCGCGGATTCTTCACCGCAATCCCTGCTGAATTACAGGACGCAGCCTATATAGATGGTTGTAACGCCATTAATTTTTTCTGGCGGATCCTGCTCCCGCTGGCGCGTCCTGCCTTGGCAGCAGTCGCGGCACTGACGATGATTATTAGCTGGAACGACCTGCTTGTACCACTTGTCGTGATCAATACAGACAAACTTTGGACACTACCTCTCGGCACCATGCAATTCCAGGGGCAATACGGTCAAGATTTGGCGCTAGTTTCCGCCTTTGTGGCGCTGTCTGCTCTGCCCACAATTATCTTTTATATATTCGCTGAACGCCAAATCGTCATGGGCCTCACCGCAGGTGCGGTCAAGGGATGAGAGTCGGATGCAAAAAACGTTTCGCAACCCTATTCTTTCAGGTTGTTATCCTGACCCCTCGATTTGCAGGGTTGGCGAAGACTATTACCTTGTTACATCTACATTCGAATATTTCCCTGGACTTCCAATCTTTCACAGCCGCGATCTGACTCACTGGACTCAAATTGGGCATGTCCTCGATCGCGCCTCCCAGCTTGATCTGGATGAGATACGCCCGTCGGGTGGTTTATACGCCCCAACAATTCGTTACCATAAAGGAACTTTCTATGTAGTTAACACCTTGGTGGATGGAAAACGAAGATCGGGAAATTTCCTCGTAACTGCGACCCAACCTCAAGGCCCATGGAGTGAACCACATTGGCTGGAAGATTCGGATGGATTCGATCCCTCCCTTTTTTTCGATGATGATGGAAGTGTCTGGTTTACAGCGAATCGACTGAACGAAAAAGGATACTACACGGGACACACCGAAATCTATCTGCGTGAAATTGATGTTTGGAACAAGAAATTTGTTGGGAAGGAAATTATTTTATGGGATGGCGCAGTCAAAGGAGCGGTGTGGGCAGAGGCGTCGCATATCTACAAAGCGAATGGATATTATTACTTGCTCGTTTCCGAAGGTGGGACGGCGCATCACCATGCTGTAACAATTGCCCGTAGCAAAAAAATTACAGGACCATACGAACCGAATCGCGGCAATCCGATTCTCACGCATCGTCACCTCGGACTCGATTATCCTATTGTTGGCACCGGCCATGCGGATTTAGTCGAAACACAGAATGGTGAATTGTGGCTGGTTTTACTGGCGATGCGTCCTTATGGCGGCTATTACTACAATTTAGGGCGGGAAACATTTCTTGCGCCCGCGCGTTGGGAGGAGGATTGGCTCATCATTAGCCCGGGCACGGGGCGCGTTGAGTCTGAATATCTCTCACCGAATTTGCCTGAATACGTTTTTGAAGCATCACCTCCACGCGACGATTTTGATCACACAACCCTTGCTTACCATTGGAATTTCCTTCGTACACCGAGAGAAGATTTTTATTCGCTGACTGAACGTCCTGGTTTTCTTCGTTTGCGATTGCGCCCGCAAAAACTTTCCGAACAAACAAATCCCAGTTTTGTAGGGCGCAGGCAACAGCATATTGACTTCACAGCGCAAACCGAGTTTGAGTTCACACCCCAATCGAACAATGAATGCGCTGGTCTTGCCCTTTTGCAGAACAAAGATTTTTACTACCTGTTCGTTGTTACCCGTACCACCGAGACGGTGGTTCGTCTCATCAAACAAGCCCACGGAAACGAGGAAACACTTGTAACGCAACCCGTGTCCCCGGGTCGCCACGGACTTAAAATCTCCGCCAACGGACAGAGTTACAATTTTTATTTTTCAACCAACAATCAATGGCAACCACTCGCCGAAAACATAGATGGGCGCATTCTGAGCACACCGGTAGCAGGTGGTTTTGTAGGCACATACATAGCTATGTATGCCAGCAGTAATGGAGGATCTGGCTCAAACAATGCCGATTTTGATTGGTTTGAATATTCAAAGGATTAAAATTTGTACACATTTCCACGTTTTCTGATTTCCCTGCTTCTTCTGTCAATTTTCCTATCTGCCTGTGGATCGTCTTCTATCCCTGTACCTGATACAAAAGCGTCTGATTCTGATACATCTTTGTCTGTTCCCATAGGAGGCGCGTTTGAGACAGGGGTCTACCCCAATTTGTTTAAAGATTATCTCGGCAAAAGCGACGAAGAGATTCAAGCCAAGATTGATACCGCATGGGATCAACTTTTTTATGGGGACGATAACTTCGAACGCGTTTATTATCCTGTTGGTGAGGACATGGCTTATATCGAGGATATCGGTAACAGCGACATTCGCACCGAAGGCATGTCCTATGGCCTGATGATTTCCTTGGCGATGATTTGGCTTATATTATGGATATTGGTAACGGTGATGTTCGAACCGAAGGCATGTCTTACGGCATGATGATTTCCGTTCAACTTGATAAGCAGGAAGAATTCAATCGATTATGGAATTGGACAAAGACTTTTATGTACCAGTCTGAGGGGCCTTATCAGGGGTACTTTGCTTGGCACTGCAACACGGATGGTGAAAAACTAGATTCGAATCCCGCCTCTGACGGCGAAGAGTGGTTCGTAACTGCATTGTTGTTTGCCTCTGCACGTTGGGGAAACGGTGAAGGGATTTTCGACTACAAATCCCAAGCTCAGAAAATTCTTGACACGATGCTGCATAAGGAAGACACTAAGAACGATCTCGCGACAAATATGTTCAACCTCGAACGCAAGCAGGTTGTTTTTGTCCCAAAGGTCGGACGTGATTCGAGCTTTACCGATCCATCCTACCACCTTCCTGCCTATTACGAATTATGGGCCCTTTCAGCGGAGCAGGATAACGACTTCTGGGCACAGGCTGCCCAGATCAGCCGAGAGTATTTCAAAAAAGCCGCTCACCCCCAAACAGGTCTGATGCCTGATTACGCGAACTTCGATGGCACACCCTATGATTCGATTGATCATGAGGATTTTCGCTTTGATGCTTGGCGAACGCTTTCGAATGTGGCTGTGGATTATGCTTGGTTTGCAGCCGACCCATGGCAAGTAGAACAGTCAAATCGCGTGCTTGAATTTCTGGCCTCGCAGGGAATCAGTTCCTTTCCGAACCAATTCACTCTGGATGGCACGCCGCTTTCATCTGACCATTCGACGGGTCTTGTTTCGATGGCAGCTACCGCGGCGCTGGCTGCGGATCGAAGATATGGCGAACCTTTTGTGCAGGAATTGTGGGATACACAAATCCCCTCCGGCAAATGGCGCTACTACGATGGTATGTTGTACATGCTTGGCATGTTACATGTCAGTGGTAATTTTAAAATATATACACAAGGAGCAAACCCATGACAGATTACGCCCCTAAACCTGAACACAAATTCACATTCGGACTATGGACGGTTGGCAATGTTGGAGGCGACCCGTTTGGCAGTCCAGTAAGGGCTGTGAAGTCGCCCGCAGAACTTGTTCACTTACTAGCAGAAGTCGGTGCGTGGGGTGTCAACTTCCATGATAACGACCTGGTTCCCATCGATGCGACTCCCGCGGAAAGGGATCGTATCGTTCGGGACTTCAAAGCAGCTCTCTCCAAAACTGGTCTTCTCGTCCCAATGGCAACCACCAATCTGTTCACAGATCCTGTTTTCAAGGACGGTGCATTTACCGCCAACAATCCCAAAGTGCGTGCCTACGCATTGCAGAAGACAATGAACGCAATCGATCTGGGTGTTGAACTCGGTGCAAAAATATATGTCTTCTGGGGAGGACGTGAAGGAACAGAAACCGATGCTGGGAAAGATCCGCTCACCGCCATCAAGCGCTCGCGTGAAGCAATGAATTTCCTGTGCAATTATGTGCTGGATAAAAAATACGATTTGAAGTTTGCCCTCGAGGCAAAACCCAACGAACCGCGTAGTGATATCTACAACGCGACGACTGGACATATGCTGGGGTTTATTGAAACATTGGAACATCCTGAAATGGTTGGCGTGAATCCTGAAGTCGCACACGAACACATGGCTGGTCTCAACTTTATGCATGGCGTTGCGCAAGCGATGGATGCGGGGAAGTTGTTCCATATTGACCTGAATGACCAAGCTTTTGGCCGTTATGACCAGGACTTCCGCTTTGGCGCCGTGAACTTAAAGAGCGCATTTTTCCTTGTGAAACTGCTGGAAGACAACGGCTACAGTGGCAGCCGTCACTTTGATGCGCATGCCTATCGGACTGAAGATTACGAGGGTGTAAAAGACTTTGCGCGAGGTTGTATACGTACATATTTGATCCTCAAGGAAAAAGCTGCCCAATGGAATTCCGATAAAGAGATTCAAGAACTAGTTGCTGAGATTAACGCCGATGATGGTTCAATGAACAAATATTTCGGAAAGTACAGTTCTGAAAAAGCGAACGCATTGAAAGATGTAAATTTTGACCGCCCCACCTTAGCTGCACGCGGCCTCAAGTACGAGCGCCTTGACCAATTAACCGTGGAGGTATTAATGGGCGTGCGG
>JARROY010000402.1:0-2674 GCA_037383445.1 Anaerolineales bacterium
ATAGGATCATCAATTCCTCAAGAAAGATACCCATCTCATCTGATACGTTCCTAAAAAAGTAAAAAAGATCAATGCAGAGAAAAAGTTTTGCCTTATACCGGATCAGAAAGACGATTTACCAGAGTCAGCAGCGTGGTTAAAGCAATCGGTTTTTCCAGGAAGTACTCTGCCCCCATTTCTTCAGAGAGATACCGGTAATGCCCGTATTCCGAGCACATCACGATATGGGTTTCCTGTCGCTGAAATTTTTCCCTAAATTCATCCAGCAATTCGGTGCCCAGGTCGCGCCCCATATGGATATCACACACAAAGATGGCATACTGATTTTCCTGCAGGAGTCTGCGGGCAGACTGGATGGTTGCGGCCTCATCCACCTGGTAGCGGCTTTTGCTCAATGCTTTGGTGTAGATCCGCCGTAGGCTGCGGTCGTCTTCCATGATTAAGATCCGCCGGTGATCATCCTTCGCAAGCCTTTGGCGTTTCAAGGCTGGGCTATGCTGGCTGGTAGGCTGGCTGAGGATTTTTTGCACCATATGCAGCAGATCGAGTAAATCAAATGGTTTGGTCAGGTATCCCTCCGACAGCCTATCCGCCTGCCCCTCGACTTCTTTCGACCCATATCCCGTCATCAGGATCGTGTGTGTCCGTGGTGAGGCTTCTTTCACCTTGGTAATTAAAGTCAATCCGTCATCACCCGGCAGTTTCAAATCGCTGATCACCAAATCGTATTCCGTGGCGTTCAATAGGGGATAAGCTTTTTCAGCGGAGGGCGCCGTATCAACTTGATACTCCCCGTCAGAACCCAAACGCAGGGCCTGGGCCAGGGTTCGGGCAAGGTTGATTTCATCTTCAATGATTAATATCTTGAGTGGGTTCACAATGGCTCGCTTCTATGTCGCCTGCAATATCTTTATATAAAATTGTAAAGAGCGAGAGATTGGCAATCATTGGACTTTCATCGGAAAAAATAGGCATTTCTCTACAAAACAAATCCCAATGATTGACTCGCTCGGATCAGCAGCCTTTCCGTTATAATCCCCTCACAAGCAGTTCGGTGCAACCTTTTCGGCCGTCTCTCGTATAGAGTAGTGAAAATGGTTATTTAACCGAAGATATTACACGGAAAGAATGGAGAATCTAATGAAAGTTCAAACCTACCCTTATCAAAATACAAGGCGGCTGTTGGTCGTGATTGCCTTAACCCTCTTGCTCGCCCTGACCATCACTCCCGCAGTCCACGCAGGAGAATACATCGAAGGCAAACCAGACGCCGTGCTTGAAGAAGGCGAAACCGTAAAAGACGACCTCTTCATTGGTGGCAACGACGTGCTTGTCGCTGGAACCGTGGAAGGAGACCTGTTTGCGGGTGGAACAAATGTTGTCATCTCTGGTGAAGTGTATGGCAACGTTTTTGCTGCTGGAAACACCGTGACCGTCAGTGGGACGATTGATGGGGCACTGATGATTGCCGGGTACGACCTGACCCTGGAAGACGGCGCCTCGATTGGCCGGAATGTCTATTTCGGGGGCTTCAGCTTCCAGACCATGGGGAACAGCCTGGTCGAACGCAGCATCTATGGCGGTGGCTACCAGATGATTCTGGGCGGCTCAGTGGCCCGCGACATCACAGCCGGGTTGGGCGCTCTCAAAATGACGGGCCCCGTAGGCGGTGATGTTAATATTGAGGTCGGGGAATCAACCTCGGATACGGACCAGATGTTCAACTACTGGACGAACGGCATGCCCTACGTCAAGGTGCTTGATCCCGGTTATGAAGTCGATGAATCGCTGGTTGATGGTGATCTGAATATTAAAGTCACCCCGGTTGAGACCAATGTAAATATCCCCGATATCACCATCGATCCCGCATATTTTCTCCTGCAAAGGATGCGGCGTCGCGCTGGCGAATTTGTCGCCCTGATGCTGGTAGGGATGCTCGCTCTGTGGTTGATGAAAGATACCTTGCTGAAAGCAGTGGACGAGGTAAAAAGCAATGCCGGTATGGATACCGTCTGGGGGCTGGTGGTCTACCTGCTCTACTTCCCGGTGGTATTTATTCTCTTCCTCCTGCTGGTCCTGCTGACCATCATGGTCAGTATCCTGACCCTGGGCAGTCTAACAGGCGAGATGATCACGATCAGCGGCTTTTCCTTCTTTGGTCTCACAGCTTTGTTCGGCATGTTGGCCGGATTGGCAACCAAAGTTGTGGTCGGTTACCTGGTAGGGCGTTGGCTGCTTAGCAAAACCAGCAAACTCTCTTACGAAAGCTACTGGCACCATGTCAGCGCATTGGCGCTCGGTGTCTTCCTTTACGAAGTATTCCGCGCCATCCCCATTGCAGGCTTCTTCGTCATGCTGGTGGTGGTCGTGATCGGCACTGGAGCTATCTTCGTCCTGATCAAGAACGCATTGCAGAAAAAATCACCTACCCAACCCACCGAAGTTGAGTATACACCGGTGTAATTGAATCGAACCATCTAAATTCAGCCAACCAAAATCACTCTCTAGAGGCGCACATGCTGCGCATCTAGTTTTTTCTCAGTTTCTATGGAGCCTCCATTTTTACGAATACCAATGGCAAATCCGGTGGTCGAGTAGGCATCTTTTTGGCGTATCGAGACCACACACAGGATCATCCAGTTCCGCTGGTCTCGATACGCCCCGAGAAAGACAC
>JARROY010000403.1:0-2660 GCA_037383445.1 Anaerolineales bacterium
TTAAAAAATCATTTTGTGAGGGACAAAATATAAATCATTTCTTGGAACGCCGGTAAAACTCTACCTGTTCTACAAGCGGCTCATTCCCAAGTATCAGGTCTGCCGCTTTCTCGGCCAGCATCATGGTGGGTGCGTAATTGTTGCCGTTAGGCACATAAGGCATGACAGAAGAATCAACAACACGCAGTCCTTCCAAACCATGCACCCGCATCGTATTTGGGTCAACAACAGCCATATCATCAATACCTATCTTGCAGGTGCTAGATGGGTGGTAAGCTGTTTCACCCTCTCGCGCTACCCATTGTAAAATTTCTTCATCAGTCTCAACTGAAGGGCCTGGTTGAATCTCCCCATCGTTATAGGGATCAAATGCTGGTTGGCTCAATATCTTCCGGGCACAGCGGATCGCCTCAACCCATTCCCGTCGATCTTGATCAGTTGAGAGATAGTTAAAGATTAATGCCGGATGTTCAAATGGATCTTTTGATTTTATTTTCACAGATCCTCTAGCATCGGAATACATTGGGCCAATGTGCACCTGATATCCGTGCCCGCCGCTTGGTGATGTCCCATCATAGCGGATCGCAATCGGCAGGAAATGGAACATTAGGTTGGGATATTCCACATCCTCATTGCTCCTGGCAAAGCCACCGCCTTCAAAGTGATTGGACGCAGCGGGTCCCTTTTTAAAGAGCACCCACATCAACCCGACCCAGGGTTTGTTGTACCACTTCAAGGCAGGGTAGACAGAGACCGGCTGTTTGCAGGCATACTGCACATAGACTTCTAGGTGATCTTGCAGGTTTTCGCCCACTCCAGGTAGGTCGTGCACGACGGAAATTCCTAAAGCTTCCAATTCTTTTGAATTTCCTACGCCTGAGAGTTGAAGCAGTTGGGGGGAGTTGATTGAACCACCGCATAAGATGATCTCGTCGCCAAATATTTTTTCAACTTGCCCCTGGGAACGGATCACTTCCACCCCAATGGCTTTCTTCCCTTCAAACAATATTTTGGTGACAAAAACTTTGGTTTCTACTTTCAGGTTTTGACGGTCCATGACCGGATGCAGGTAAGCGCGGGATGCACTTAATCGTCTCCCGTGCCGGATGTTACGGTCAAAAGCAGCAAACCCTTCCTGCTTGTATCCGTTGACATCATCGGTAAGTTCGTACCCCGCTTGCTGAACCGCGGTAAAAAAAGCAGTGAAAAGAGGATTGGTCGCTGGGCCGCGCTCTAAAACCAGCGGGCCTTGTGTACCTCTAAATGGCTCACCGCCAGCCAGGCAGGTTTCCATGCGTTTAAAATAGGGTAAACAATGAGCATAATCCCAACCTTCCATTCCCGGATCTTTTGCCCATTTTTCATAATCAAGTGGGTTGCCGCGCTGGAAGATCATTCCATTAATACTGCTTGACCCACCGAGGACCTTTCCGCGCCCTTGGTAAATTCGGCGGTTATTCATAAAGGGTTCAGGTTCAGTTTCGTAGCACCAATCATAATGTTTGCTGCCAATGGGATAGGTCAGGGCGGCAGGCATATGGATAAAAATGTCCCACCAGTAATCTTTGCGGCCTGCCTCCAGTACCAGAACAGACCGGTCTGGATCAGCACTTAATCGGTTTGCAATTACACAACCTGCGGACCCTCCACCAACGATGATTGTGTTAGCTTTTTTTGAAACGGTCATTTTATTGCCTTCCTTGTAGAGATGAACTAAGCTGGAGCCCTCGTAACCATAAGTCAAGCATAACAGGCATATCACTAAAACCAGACACACAAAAATTGACAACTATACCGTCCAGATGGTATAGTCAATATATTGTAGATGGTTTATGTTTGATATGTCAATCCCTTTTGTGTAAATTAGCACTAAGTTTTCTGATTTGGTGAAAAAATCTATATTGTTATTGTAAAATTAACTACCTGTGAATTTAATTGGATGACTCTATGGAGCAAAACCGGACATCTTCTCAAACTCGCGAATCAATTTTTGAAGCATGCAGTCAAATTCTCAGGCGCGAGGGACTAACCAACCTGACTTTACAAGCTGTAGCAAACGAGGCAGGGATCAGTAAAGGCGGCCTGCTCTACCACTTTGAAACGAAAGAAGCCCTGATTGAGGCTTTATTTGAATATCATAATAATAAATTTGAAGAGAGACTTGAAGAATTGATCGCCATAGAAGGTGAAAAACCAGGAGCCTTTTTAAGGGCGTATGCAAAAGCTTCTGTTGAACAAATGACCGATCCAGAAAATGCAAGTTTATATGCCAGCCTTTTTGCTGCTGAAGAGAAATATGCCAGTGCGCATAAACTGATGCGCGAAAAATATGTCAATTGGCAGCGACAGATCAATCAATCCGGGCTTGACCCGAATTGGGCTTTGTTACTGCGCTTTGCTGTGGATGGATTATGGTTTGCTGAAATGCACCGATATGCTCCCCCTGATCCTGAACAGCGAGAGAAAATTGTTCAGATGATTTTAGATCTCACCCATCATTTTGATAATCCAGGCAATAAAATTGAGCACAGTAGAAATCCGAAATATTTGGAAAATCTATAGTAAGCATACGGAATATATCCATACATCTATGGATTCCACAACTTCGCGCAGTGGAAACTTTACATGACTTGCGTTTAAAGATGTAAAATTGATTCGAC
>JARROY010000404.1:0-5005 GCA_037383445.1 Anaerolineales bacterium
AAACTGTGGTCAGACATATCGATAAATGTGAAGCGCTTGGAAAAATATTCAAAAATCATTGTAAGATTTCAAATCATAAATAGTGATTGAATCCGGTGCAAGCAAATTTTTTTAATTCCGACGCATATTTAAATGTTGGCAGTTGTGATTTCAACCCATCTGGTTCTTTATTCTATAAAATTTTTAGCCCATAGGCAAGGGACAATTGTACTATCTCGGATTAAACGATTTGAAATGATGGTAAAAACGCTGCCTCCAATTGATTGTCGAAATGGCTCAGTTTATCCACAGCTCTACCAGCAATTGACTCTACCAGTAGTCACATCCTCACATTGACACGCGGACTGATTCACACTACCATATGAAAAAAAGAAGAAAGAAGGGAGAAAATCATTCCATTATGCATTACCGCAGATTAGGACGTTCCGGAATAAAAGTCAGCGAAATTTCACTTGGGGCATGGGTCACAATGGGGGATCAAATCGACGAAAAGGTTTCTAAAGAACTTATTTTGCACGCATTCGAAAATGGGGTCAATTTCTTCGATAACGCAGATTCTTATGCTCGCGGCCAGGCTGAACGAGTGGTGGGCGCTGCGATCAAAGACCTGCCCCGGGAGCAGCTGGTGCTCTCCAGCAAGGCTTTCTGGCATACCATGCCGGGACCAAACGGGCGCGGACTATCCCGCAAACATCTCACCGAATCGATCCACCATTCACTCAAACGCCTGGGCACAGATTACATCGACCTGTATTTCTGCCACCGTTTCGATCCAGATACCCCGGTGGAAGAGGTGGTCTATACGATGAACACATTGATCCAGCAGGGCAAAATCCTCTACTGGGGCACTTCGCAGTGGCGCGCCTCGCAGATCGCGGAGGCGTATGGCATTGCTCGCCAGTACAACCTGATTCCGCCCACGATGGAACAGCCAGAGTACAACATGTTTCATCGCCGCCGGGTCGAATCAGAACTGGCCCCGCTGGTGGAATCGTTTGGGATTGGACTGACCACCTGGAGCCCATTGGCTTCTGGTATCCTGACCGGGAAATACAATGAAGGCATTCCGGCTGGCAGCCGAGCCACGATGGAAAGCATGTCCTGGCTTAAAGAGGACATCACCCAGGAGAAAATCGCCAAGGTGATTCTGCTTAAAGAGATTGCCGATGAACTTAACCTCAGCACTGCCCAGCTGGCGATTGCCTGGCTGCTGCGCAGGAAGGAAGTCAGTTCGGTGATCACTGGGGCCAGCAGGCTCAGCCAGTTGGAAGAAAACCTGGCGGCTAGAGAAGCAGTTGAATCCCTAACTGACGACCTGCTGGAGCGCATCGAAAAAATCCTGGATAACGATCCGCTCAACGAAGACTGAACCGCCCGAGTTTTTCCTGACTGTTAACTCCCGGTCTTGCACCAGCGATACCGGGAGTTCATCCTTTAACTTCTGGTTCTTCAGGTTTCGAAAAATGGCCCCGGCGGTATAGGTAATACCCCATCCCGGTACATACCCCAATCAGGACGCCGAGTATCACAAACCACAACTTCCCGCTCTGGATATACATCCAGGGAGGCAGGACGCTGATTACCTTTACACTGACATGGGCTGTGCCAAATTTACGAGTACCAACCTGCGTTGCTGTGATCAGAAACTCTCCCACATCACTGGCAGTGTAATTTCCATTTTCATCAATCCACCCTCCTCCACTTTCCCATTTGACTGGGATTGGCACCAGACCACCTGAATCGGAATATCCAAAAGCGGTAAATTGGATCGTTTCACCCCGGCTCAATTCTACTCGTCCCGGATCGATCACCAGACAGGCATCTGACTCCTGGTGGCAGGCGATATGCACCTCTGCCACAGCATAAACTCCTGTATGGGCATCGGTCACCAACACCTCGTAACACCCGGCGTCGGTTGCTGTATACAATCCCTCCTGGTTAATCTCCCCGCCGGTTGTGATCCAAATCGGAGAGAATTCCACACGCTGGCCATCTTGGTTGAGGGCAGCCGCGTTGAATTGAAAAGTATCTCCTTGCTCTAAGTGAATACTATCCGGATAGATCACGATCGTCGTGACCAAATCATCGGTCTGGCTTGATCGATCGGCAAGGATTGAGAAGTTGTTCGGAGAATTAATCCCTAACCCCCAAATGACTACAACGGCTATTTTGGCAAGTGATGAAAGCATCATACCATCTCCTCGAAGCATTCTTTCTGGCGGCCAAAATTGTTTTCCAGAAAACCCCCTCTGAAGAGATCCGGTGCATATTTGCTTTCAAAAAGTTTGTCCATCTATATTATACAAGAGTTCTATCCAATTTCAACTGTGAAAAATTGGTTTCGCNCTTGGTTTCAAGGATGCGTTTTGTTCCAGCAATAAAGTTGGTGGGCGAAATTGGGAAGTTGATGACAAGATGGATTATTCCCCCCGGGGGTGGCCATGGATTTTACCTTTAACCGCCGATGGGTTGATTGGTGCAGGCGTTAATCCTAGAGATATCCAAATGTAAACTGCTGATCAAACCTCAAAAATCAAACTCCGTTTTCACCACACGCCCTGCGCCCTCAATTCCCTCATCGAACTTTTATGAATCTCGATTAGCTGGGTGATGTCCTCGTCTGTGTGTGCGGTGCACATAAACCCATGATGGGATGAAATGTGGATCCCATTCTTCCGGTATAGCAGCCTCAAACCAATGCTTGCCGCAGGATTTCCCAGGTGGGCATCCCGAACACAATTGACTGGACCAGGCGTTGCATGCATCCAAAACATAGAGCCAACACCGGTTGCGATTGCTGGATAATTCTCCTCTTGAGCAAACTGATTAATCTCCGTGCGAAATCGTTCGCCCATCGCATTCATGCGTGCATACAGCTGAGGATCACTGGTTATACGCTGCAGGACCGCCGATCCAGCGGCTGTGACCATGGGGTTTCCATTGAATGTTCCAGCTACGAGGATAGGGTTTGGGGTAACATCATACTCTGTCAGCCGCATAGCCTCGGTGGTTCCCCCTAAGGCCCCAAAAGGCAAACCGCCGCCTGCGACTTTGCCGTAGGTGCTTACATCCGGGGTTATTCCGTAAAACTCTTGTGCCCCACCTGGAGCCAACCGGAAGCCCGTAATCACTTCGTCAAAAATGAGGAATGCTCCAATCTCCCGTGTGATTCTGCGCAGTTCCGATAGGAATTCTTTACTGGCGGGGATCGTGCCGCCCGCACCCTGCACTGGTTCGATAATGACACCCGCCAACCTGGGCGCATATTCAAGGATCTTTTCGAAAGCCGCCGGGTGATTTAAGGGCAGAACAATCGTATCTTTCCAGGCTCCCTCGGCAAGGCCAGGGCTCTCGGGGATTGCTGTGGGATTTTCGATAGGACCAAACCTGCCCGGATCGGGGTGCGGGCGTCCTAAACTGACGGCGAGAAGATCATGTGTTCCATGATACCCGCCCTCGAATTTTGCGATCAAAGGACGCCCTGTTGTGGCGCGAGCCAGCCGGAGGGCGTACATGGTTGCTTCGGTTCCCGAATTGCAAAAGGCCACCTTGTCTACACCTGGGACCATGTCGCAAAACAACTTCGCAAATTCATATTCGTGCTCGTGGCATTGCCCGTAGTGCGTTCCGCCCGGCAAAGCCTCTATTAACGCTTCTTGGACCTCATCCGGCGCGTTCCCAAGGATCATCACCGAGAAGCCAAGCATAAAATCCAGATATTCATTCCCATCCGCATCCCATACCCTGGCACCTTTTGCTTTTTTAATCACCATGGGGAAGGGATCTGCCAACCGGAAGAGGCTCCCCACGCCTGCTGGCATCACAGTGCGATTTTGCTGCCAGGTTGAAAGTGAAATCGGACTCTTGGCGATAATTTCGTGGCGATATGAGTCAAGAAGTTTTTCGATTCTTTCCTTGTCAGTCATATTGTGCGTTCCTTCCTATGATTGGGTAAAAATCAATTGTTGCTTTCTATCTCGTTTAGGCCATCTCCGCTTTCTATCAACTCTATCAGACGACGTACAAAGCGAGTTGCTGGAGCGCCATCTACAACATCGTGGTCGAAAAGCACGGTCAGGTTGAGGATCTCACGCGGCTCAATCTGCCCCTCAACGACCGCTGGTTTCCAGTTTATACTCCCCACCACCAGACTGAGCGAGTGGGGTGTCGTCGTGATCCCCCAGCCACTATGTCCCTTTCCAAACATGCCTACCGAGGTAACGAAAACCGTACCCGCGGTGGATACCCGAATTGCCGGGTTGTAACGCATGGCCATTCCCATCAACGCTTTGACCAGCCCAGACAGCGGCCAGGGAAGCAGCAGGGCTGAACTAAACCAGGTAGGGGCGCCTCGTCCCGGCGGAACGGGCTCGGTCTGCGCTGAGCGGATTTCCTGGTGGATCTCTCGATAGGTTTTATGGTTAGCGCCCTGGATGATATGCCCTCTCAAGGTGGTTTTGCCTTCGCCTTTGTGTTCGACCATTACCCCAACGTTCACATCCTCAAATATGATAAGCTGTTTGCGACCTTTCAGGTAAGCCTGGACCTCTTTGTTCTCATCTACGGCGCGGGCCAGGCAGTGAACCAGAAAACCAGTGAAAGAAAATGCTTCACCAGTGCGAGCCTTTTGCTCTGTGATTAACTGCCGGGGGAATGTGACGTCCACTTCCAATAAGCCATACATGTAATGCTTTGGCGCGACCAAGTCGAGCGCGTTGATCACTGCGCGGCGTCCCGATGAGAGATTAATGATCCGAAACGGTCCGATGTTCTTATTCAAGGTTGGTGCTCTCCTTTGAAATTAGAGAATTGTGACAGCGCCAATTGGGCTGGCTCCAGCAGGTTATCAGATATGGACTGGAGCGGTTGCGGTCATGAAATCCCTGATTGCATGGATAACTTCGTCAGGCTGTTCCACCTGGGGGTTATGACCAGCACACTCAATCAGCTTAAGTTTTGCATTCGGTAGTCGATCCTCAAGGATCGCTTGATGTTCCGGCGGGAA
>JARROY010000405.1:0-3999 GCA_037383445.1 Anaerolineales bacterium
TCGCCTTGGATGTTGGCACAACTACATTGGAAGTAGTGTATGGATTGAAAGAACGGCGCGATCTTACGATTGTGACCTCCTGTCTGCAAATTGCAAATGCTGTAGTTGAAAATTTATCTTTGGAAACAAATGCGCGTTTGATTGTGACTGGTGGGATTGTACGACCGCGTGAGCTTTCGATGGTTGGAGCTATCCCAGAGCAGGTCTACAGCGATCTGCATGTGGACAAAGCTTTTTTAGGCATTGGCGGCATCAGCCTGCAGGATGGCCTGACTGAGTTTAATTTAGAAGATATTCGAGTAAAACAGATATTGATCAAGAGTGCCCAAGAAGTGATTGTTTTGGCTGATAGCTCGAAATTTGACCAGACAACCTTTGGCTTGGTATGCCAATTTGAGGATGTGGATAAATTGGTCACCGACTCGGGGATTTCCGCTGAATATGATGATGCGTTTTTGGATTGCGGTGTTGAAGTTTTAATCGCTGACGAAGACATCTAATTTTTTCAAGGAGAGTAAGATGGCAATCGTTTTTGATCCTGAAAATAACCAGTCTCAGAGAGTTCAATTGAATCGAATCGAAACCTATATGGCCTTCCGTTTTGAGATTCCAAAACCACCAAACGAAGAAGCTCATCTAAGACATATTCTGCGATATTACGTCAGCCGTGCTTTGCTTAAACAGGATAAAGAATTTGTGTATGTCCTGCCAGAGGTAATGGTAGATGATCAAAACATTATGATCGATGTTCTAGCACAAGAAGGAGATCAAATCACCTTGGCAATTTGTGAACCGGATTCGATCACTCCGGAGACGGAGGCGATATTAGAGTCGCTCAGAAACGAGCAAGACCTAGAAGTGATTGTGCTTCACTCGCAATACGGTAAGCCTGGAAATGTGGAAGAAAAATTCAAAGAAGAGATCGAATCCAATAAATTCAGGATCATGGCTGTCGTTCCGCCACCGTTTGATGATGTTTATGAATACGATATTTGGATGTTTGAAACAACCTTTCGTGAATTATTTCGAGGATAAGGATGAGTGAAAATCCTATTAATTCAATGATTTACCACAGAGTGGTTGCCTGTGGGACTGCAAGTGCTACCTCAACCCATGTTGCAATAAAGATCAAGGAGCTATTAGCAGAGCGGGGGATCAAAATTACCACAACACAGTGTCGAGTAACCGAGGTGCCCAGTTATGCCGATGGGGCGCACCTGGTTGTTTCGACCGCACAGATCCCATACGATATTAACGTCCCTGTCATCAATGGGATTGCCTTTCTTACCGGGATTGGAGAAAAGGAGGTGATCGACGAGATAGAAGAAATTTTACGCGCAGTCTAGCAGGGCTCATCTGTTCTTTTCAATTGTCAAGGAGGACAAAAGTATGGAAACTATTCAAACGATTTTTGATTTTCTAACCGGGCTTGGCTCCCCGGTTATGTTACCGATTGTGATATTTATTCTGGGTTTGATCCTAGGACAAAAAATTGGTAAAGCCTTCGTCTCTGCAGTCACAATCGGTGTCGGCTTCATCGGCTTGGGACTGGTCATCGGGCTTCTGTTCGATGCCCTTGGACCTGCCACCGCCCAACTGGTGGAGACCACCGGTCTTGAACTTAACTCTTTGGATGTAGGATGGGGTGTTGCAGCCGCGATTGCCTTTGGGACATCGGTCGGGTCTTTGGTCTTTGTGGTTGCTCTTGGAGTAAACCTCGTGATGTTAATCTTTAATTGGACCAAGACTTTGAACGTCGATATGTGGAATTACTGGCACTATGCCTTCACCGGTTCGCTAGTTTACCTTGTGAGTGGCGGAAGTCTGGCATTGGGATTAATTGCCGCAGCGATTCATGCCGTGATAGCATTGCTGATTGCTGACTGGACGGCCAAGGATGTTCAAAGCTTCTTCCGGCTGCCGAATGTCTCAATTCCGCAAGGGTGGGCGATCACCAGCGTGCCGATCATCAAAATCCTGAACTGGATTGTCGACAAGATCCCCGGTCTACGTGATATTTACTGGGACGATGAAGGTCTGCAGAAGAAACTTGGTGTTTTTGGCCAACCGATCATTATGGGCGCCATTTTGGGCTTGCTGTTCGGGTTAGTTGCTTACGGGTTCGACACCAAGGTTTTGACTTTAGCGGTCCAGATGGCCGCAGTCATGCTGTTGATCCCGCGCATTATCGCCATCTTCATGGAAGGGCTAACCCCGCTCTCAGAAGCAGCCCGCGCCTTTATGCAGAAACGTTTTGCTGGTCGGGAATTCTACATCGGTTTGGACTCCGCGATCTTGATCGGTCACCCCATTACGATTGCGGCTGGGATTATCCTTATCCCATTGACGCTGCTCTTGGCTGCTATTCTGCCTGGCAATACTACTCTCCCAGCAGCAGACCTGGCAGCAACCGCATTCTTCGTTGCCATGGTTCCACCGCTCACTAAGGGGAACCTATTCCGCTCGATTTTGTACGGCATTATCATCATGACCATGGTGCTCTACATATCAACCGCCTTTGCACCATTACTTACTCAAATTGCCGCGGATATTGGTTTTGCTATCCCCGAGGGTGCTGTGGAAATTACTGGCCTCTCAGGTGGTACCTGGATTGCTTGGGTTCTAACCTCCATTGCAAAATTGTTTGGCCCGGATACATGCGGTTTCGGGCAGAGAAGATGCGATGACAGCCACTGTATCCAGGATAATCGAACCATTTGTAGATCAACATTGGGTCGATAACCTTGGAAATGTGGTTGGTATCCTGACTGGTTCAACCTACCCGGACTATAAGCTGATGCTCCAAGCTCATATGGATGAACTCGGTTTGATCGTACGCAATATCACTGACGAAGGATTTTTGCAGTTTGAACGTGTCGGAGGAGTTCCAGAAAAAAGCTTGCTTGGCCAGCGGGTGGATGTTCTGACCGATGATGGTGAGCTTATCCCAGGATATGTTGGTACAAAGTCACATCACATCACACGCCCAGATGAAAAATATGTGGTTCCTCATGTCCATCAGATGTATATTGACTTGGGCGTATCGAGCAAGGAGGAAGTTGAAAGTTTTGGAATTCAGGTGGGTGATCCAATCACGTATCATCCTAATTATCATCGTTTTGGCAATGGACAGATTTGCTCAAAAGCGCTTGATAATCGCGTGAGTGTGTTCATCTTATTGGAAATTTTACGG
Organism: Anaerolineales bacterium; assembly: GCA_037383445.1. Lineage (GTDB taxonomy): Bacteria > Chloroflexota > Anaerolineae > Anaerolineales > UBA11579 > UBA11579. The sequence continues at coordinate 3,194 of JARROY010000405.1, forward strand.
ACCCTGGCAGAAAGCAGACCACCAAGCACTATAGTTTTTTCATTTTCTGTGCTGGAGGAATTCAGCATTCGTGGATCAATCCCTACCGTAACAGCAACTGATCCTGACGCAATTATTTCTTTAGATATCACCATTGCCACCGACACCCCTTCTGCAGATCGTTTGCATCCCGTTTCAATGCGAGAAGGTCCGGCGATTAAGATGATGGACTTTCACGGGCGCGGCACCCTGGGGGGCATGTTCTCCTCCCCAAAGCTGCGGCGTTACCTTGAACAGAAAGCGAAGGATAATCATCTACCACTCCAGCGCGAAGTGCTGGTAGGTGTAATTACAGATCCAGCTTTCCAGCTTTATCTTGGTGACCGGGGCTATACTATTGCTGGGCTATCGATCCCACACCGCTACAGCCATTCGTCTATATCTATGTGTCATGAGAAAGATATCATGCAAACTGCCGAACTCGTTTTAGCCTCTGCGGTGGGATTTTCTCCAGAGGTGGATTTATCGAGAGGATAGAGCATATTTAAGGAGGAAAGAAATGCTTGATTGGTTACAGGAGGTTTTCGGTGTTAAAAAACCTGTGATCGCAATGTGTCACTTGGCAGCTCTGCCGGGGGATCCTCAATATGATCACGCGGGTGGAATTGATAAAATCATCCAACTGGCACGCCATGACCTGCAAGCACTGCAAACTGGCGGCGTGGATGCAATCATGTTTTCAAATGAATCCAGTCTGCCGTACCTCACAAAAGTGGAACAAATTACCACGACAACCATGGCGCGGGTGATCGGTGAATTACTCCCCG
>JARROY010000406.1:0-2631 GCA_037383445.1 Anaerolineales bacterium
TATCAACGACCACCCAATGAGCTGGCTGCACCGATCTTCGATTTCGATAATCAGGTTCGACCGTTCTCAGCCACCCCAGGTGGTCCTCCCTCAACCAAATATGATATTGGCGCTGATGAGTGGCACTAATCAATCAGTGAACGGCTGGAGGCCAATTGACTGGCCTCCAGCCTCACCTGAAAAGGAGATACTATGAAAAAGCAATTTTCTCGTAGAGACTTTCTAAAACTGGCAGGCGGTGCGTCACTTACCGTTGCTAGCGCAAGCCTCTTGCCTCGATTCCTGAAGAAGACCCTGGTGGCCGATGAGGTAGTGCAAGCCGCAAGTCCTTTTCCTGACCCCGATCTCTTCTTTGCCGGGACGGACGGCTGGTTCTGGCTTCCGCCCGATCCTCCCATTGGAATTTATCATCCTGACTCTTATGGCCCGGCAACATTGTCAGCGGGTCCGGCTGAATTCCAGAACTTTACCACCTATATCTTTGGTTTCCGCAACGTGACCGGAATGACGGACACACAGCGTGAGAACCAGCAGTTCAAAGTCCAGCATAATGCGCCCTTCTTCTGGGTGGATCAATATGATGAGAACAAAATTGACCCGAATACTGGCAAGCCGAAAGAATTCAGGGTCCAACTTACCAACCTGGGCTTGCATCTTCGCCCGGATCTGACCGATGCCCATACCATCCACTGGCATGGGTTCCGGAATGTGATCCCCTTCTATGACGGGGAACCGCATGGTTCCATTTCTGTGCCAGTCGGCCAGTTCTTTACCTATGTTTACCGTCCGCGCGACCCCGGTACCTATATGTACCACTGTCACGTGGAAGATGTGGAACATGTGACGATGGGTATGACCAGCTTGGTGTTTGTCCGCCCGCTCCAAAACGGTGATATGACATACTATCCAAGTGGAAAGTATGCTTACAACGATGGCGATGGTTCGACCGGTTACGACCGGGAGAACGCGCTGTTCTTGAGCGAAATCTGGGCAGAGGGTCACTGGGGTGATGCCCACATCCAGGAATCCGACTGGAGCACCTTCAAAGCCGATTTCAGCTTGATTAACGGGCGCGTCCATCCCGATACCCTGCTGCCCAACTCGCCGATCAATTTGGCGGCTTCTACAAACTGTCTGACCGTTCAAACGGATAGCAATGGGGATCTGAATACAAATCCCGGGTACGAACACTTACAGTACAACCCACACTCATCTTTGATCACCTGCAATGCTGGCGAAAGAGTCTTGCTGCGCTTTGCTAACCTTGGTTTCCGTGAGGCGGCTATGACCCTGGCGGGAATCAAGATGAATGTGATCGGCCGGGATGCAAGCCCAATGAAAGGCCGCGATGGTACTGATACCAGTTACCTGACGAATACCATTCTGATGGGTGCTGGTGAGAGCTTCGATTGCATCTTTGAGGCTCCTGCCTTTAGCGGTGGTAGCGGCAGCAGTGGTAACGGCTACGATACCTATATCCTGTACAACCGGCGTTATACCCAGGAGAGCAACCTGAGCCCAGGCGGCTCGGGAGGTCAGCGTACCGAGGTGCGTGTGTATCCTGCGGGAACTCTCGGTCCACAACAGTACATTAACCAGCACCCCGACGATTTGGTAGCCTAGTTGGGAATTGCCAAAAGGAGTTAAGAAAATGCATACTTCAAAATTTAAATGGATACGATTGGCAATAATGCTCGTGATGGGTTTGCTGGCTATGAACCTCTTTGCATCTGTCCAATCCGTAAAAGCTGCAGGCCCTACTACGGGCATTATCTGCACGGAAGGTCCAAGTTTTAATTTGACCGCTCAATCCGGTTATATCCAAATGTCGGACATGAACACCGTGTATATGTGGAGTTACGGCACTGGTATCACCAGTGGAAATTTCCAATATCCCGGTCCGGTGCTGTGTGTCAATGAAGGCGACACAGTAGAGATCACGCTGAAGAATGAACTACCTTATAATCTTCCGACCTCGCTGATCTTCCCTGGTCAGGAAAATGTGATGGCAGACGGCGTCCTGGCTCAGCCAGACCTGGCCAATGACTCTCTGACGAACAGCGTAGCGAATGGCGGCAGCATTACGTACAGTTTTATCGCCTCCCGCCCCGGTACGTTCATCTATGAGAGCGGCACCGACACCAAAACCCAAGTGACAATGGGTTTGGCCAGTGTGCTGATCGTACGCCCCAGCATGGGTGCCAACTTCGTCTATAACCGTGCGACCGACCAGTTCACCCCCGAGGAAGAGTTTATGGCCTTCCTTTCCGAGGTGGACCCCTACCAGCATGCTGCTTGGGAGAGGAGTGTCGGAAAGGGAAGGAATTACAACCTGAACAATTATCACGCATACTACTGGTTGTTAAACGGGCGAGGTTTCCCAGATACCATGGCAGATAACAATGCCTCCTGGATGCCCAATCAGCCTTATGGCGCACTGGCACACATCCACCCATTCAATGATACGGTCGCCAGTTCAGATCCTGCTTATCATCCCTACCCAGCCGTGGAACGTTTTATCAATGTGGGAACCGAGGAATATCCCTTCCACCCGCATGGTCAAAACGGGTCAGTGGTCGGCCGCGATGGCTATCCATTAGCAGGACCTGGCGGCGAGGATATGTCTTTCGA
>JARROY010000407.1:0-2627 GCA_037383445.1 Anaerolineales bacterium
TGATAACCAGGAAGGCAAAAGTTCGCCAACCTTTTCGCCTGCGCCGGGGAGGAAGAGGGTCACATTCAACCTCTAGCTGTGCAGATTGGGATTGTTGAGTCTCTGCCAGCCAATCTGGAATGGGTGGTTTGCGTTTATTAATCATAGCGGCGGATTCTAATGCATTTGACCAATAATTTGAAGGGATTTGTACATCGATAATCCTAAGGGTTTTTATAAAACAGGATGGGTTTGTGAACGGGAATTGGGTCGAAATGAGCAAAAATTGACCACATGGGAAGCGATTTAATGTTCCAGGTGCTTTACTTGACACACCTTTCCAAACCTAGTAGAATTGGCTGGCAATTAACACTTAGCACTTTACAACTTCTCGCCGAGATAGCTCAGTTGGTAGAGCATGCGACTGAAAATCGCAGGGTCGACAGTTCAAGTCTGTCTCTCGGCATCATCGGCCATTCAGGCCGACCATGCGGGCGTAGTTCAGCTGGTAGAACACCTCCTTGCCAAGGAGAAGGTCACGAGTTCGAATCTCGTCGCCCGCTCTCACTCTCCTGGTGGCTGATAGACTCCTATCAGCCATATTGCTATGGCGACGTGGCCAAGTGGTAAGGCAGGGGCCTGCAAAGCCCTGATCACGAGTTCGAATCTCGTCGTCGCCTCTGGTTTTATTCGCAATTGATACAGTTCGACCTTATCTACGATTTGCCCGTTTAGGGCAAATTTTTTAATTTAACCAGATATCAGCGGTTAATCTTAACATATGCCGGCGCCAGACGTAATAGTACCGCGCGGTGATCTGAATGCTTGTGCCCTGGGGTTTCAAGATGAAGGGCTTCCAGCAGTTTCCATTGAGTTTGCTCGGCTTTGAGGAAGATGTAATCCAGCCGGCTGCGCCGCAGCGGTTTGCCCCAGGGCCAGCGGATTTCGTGGGTGGTGCCGTCAGCCAGGGGATTGAGGTGGCGGAAGGTGTCCAGCCATTTTTGCTTCAGATTGCTGATCGACCTCGAGCTTTCGCTGGCGTTGAAATCCCCTCCAACGAAGGCGGGCATGGTATCGGAGACCTCCTGCACCCAGGAGTGGAGTTTTTCTGTTTCACGAGCATTTTGCTTTCCATTAATGCTGAGATGGACTGAAAAAGCCAATAAGCTGCCGCAGGGGGTATCGACTTGGCTTCCAAGGGCGAGGCGGTGCACAAACTTACTAGACTCGGGGGTAAGCTGTCGCAGTTCAGGTCGGCTGAGTGGGTGATGGCTTAAAATCGCCAACCCTTCCTCAAAACCAATCCCATGGAGATGCCCGTTGGCCCTGGTATAGACGGATGTCATCCCTAACCTTCGAGAGAGCCAATCATCTGTTTGAAATTGAGCGGTGCGGGAGACCTCTTGCAGCAGCAGGATATCGGCCTGATGGTTTTCCGCCAACTGGGCAAAGGCTTCTAGTCGTTCCATAGAACGGCGATATTGCGGCCAGTCGTGCCACAGGTTGGCACTGATCACGGTCAGTCCACGGCATTCCTGCTCTTTTTCAATCGGTTGCGGACTGGTCTGGACAAAAAGCCTTCCAGGTCTTTCCATCACGGATGTAAGGCGACGCACAAATGCGCCTACCTTTTCAATACCAGTAAGGGTGATGAATCTTTTAAGACTTTCGCTGGCGATGTATTTCAGGCTTTTTTTGGTTGTTTTCCCCACTCTTGATTTTTTAGCTTTTATTGACAATCGAATATTCTCCATTTGCAGTAAAAATAACGCTGCAAATTGTACTCGATTAATCTGCAAATTTATGAGTATTGATGAAAGGTTAATAATAGGCTGCCTGAAGAGATGGCAATCAGACTAACGGATTAACTTTGGATGGAAGGATTTTACTGGTGGTTCTGTCTGCGAATCCCGCTAAAAAAGCCAGGGATGACGGTTTTGGGGAAGCGCGGCCAAGTGAGAGCAATGACAATCACAATAAATGCCAAGATGATCCACCCGGTTTGGGGTGCGTCTCGTAGCGCAAGATAAATGAACCAGCCGTAGATAGGAGTTTGGAACAGCATCCCGTAGGAGCGAGGGATTCCGTTTTGCTGCCAGAAAAACAATCCCCACAACAGCAAATATCCCACCACGACCCAGATGCTGAGATATCCGGACTGCAGTAAATAGATCAGCAGACCGATCGAAACAGTCATATCGATCTCTAGATCGTGGTCACCGATCCAGGTTTGATATTTTATCGAACTGCGCCGGGAGATCGGCCCATCAATGGTGTCTCCGACCCAATCTGCAAGCATCAACCAGATGGCGAAAGACAGCCCAGCGGCACCTTGGGTACTGCCCAGCCAGACGAGAAGGAATGCAATTAAGCCCCGCGAGGCGGTAATGAGATCCGCGATTTGTTTGGCAATAATCATCTCTTTATCCTTTCTTGTAGAAAGAATTCCGCAGGGACGAACAGCAGTTCGATGGACTTAGACGGTCAGAGCGAGGAAATTACTGATGGAATAGATCCCTACTTCTATTATAGAGAGGGTAAAGGCAGAAGTCAAAACCTAGAAACCTAGATAATATGTAACATGATCGGTGGTGGAATAAAAAAATAATTTTGATTATGATGAGATGGTACTTTGGATAAAAAAAGCG
>JARROY010000408.1:0-2615 GCA_037383445.1 Anaerolineales bacterium
GATCTATCTAAAATCATACCCAGGGCGGCAAAATTGTCAGGAGAGTTGTCGATCCTTGAAAATAGAGTTACGAATTTATGGGATATCTCGGAATTAGAAAAAGAGTACGCCAAGATTGAGGAGAACCTAAAGGACCCTGTCGCTCAATTACAACAGACCAAAGAATCAAAAGACAGCCGAATAAATAAGCTTTTGGAACTCAGGAAGAAAATCGAGCAGGAAAACGAAATATTCGAAGAGATCAGCAAACCGCTTAACAAAACAATCAGTCAGTTTGGCGTTTGGCGAAAAGAATGGCTGGCTGAGAAGCAAGATTGGAACCAATGGCAGTCTACCCTGCGCGAAGACGGAGATCTCACTCAACTAAAGTCGACCTTTGAAAAGGCCAACAGCACAATCGACAAGGCCCTGGAAATCATCAATTCACAACTTAATTTAATGCTGCCCGTCCAGCAGAGAGCAGGCAACATCCAAGCCGAGATTTACGCATTTAGAGCAGAATTAGTCGCTGTTATTTTAGGCGCACGCTCTGGCGTCCGGGTCAACATATCTCCCCCGATGTTTTCCTCCCAATATTTTCATCAGTATTCAAACGAGTTATGGTACGCATTTCAAAAGGGTTTGGATCAGATCTCGTGGCCAGACATCATCTATTTTGAGCAACAGGGCCTAATCCTCTTTCTCCAGGTTTTCCTCTCGCTCTTGGTGATTATCGCTGCATATCGAAACCGGGAGGTGTTGAGCGAATCAAAGCGCTGGTTCTTTATTGCAGCAAGGCCATTTTCTGCAGGATTATTTTTTAGTATGATGTTTTTCGTGTTATTTTATGGATATCGGGAGCCTCAAGTCATGAGGGGTTTTGTCCTTTTGATTATTGGCGGCATCTCCTTTTCCCGACTTATAAGCGCCTTATATCCAGCATCATGGAAAAGGCAGTTTGTATATGGTTTAAGCTTCGTTTTTATAACGACCAGACTACTGCAGCTGATCACGTTGCCACTTCCCTTATTTCGGCTATACACCGTTTTGATCGCATCAATCGGCGTTCTTTTCTGTTGGCGGTGGTCCAGTGAAAGTGCTCGTCAAGAAGGCTCAGGCGTTTATCGCTGGCCGCTGCGGTTGGGCGCTATCTTTTTAGCCTTCATCATTATTGCGGAGATTTGGGGTAAACAAGGACTGGCCGCGTTTCTGTTCTATTCTCTGATCCGTTCGACAGCAACTCTTCTCGGCTTTATGCTCTTCTTGTACATGATTCGCGGGTTTATCGAGTGGGTATTCCGTAGCTCATCTCTGAAACGAACAGCAGTGTTTTCCGGGGATACCGACGTTATTGTTAACAGAACGATTTTTTTCATTGATGGCGCTATATGCGGGTTGTTTTTGCTACCCGGTATCTTGTTTATCTGGGGGGTTTACGAAGACTTGCCGGAAGCGATGAAAGGGTTGCTGACGCTTGGCTTCAACCTGGGATCTAATCGGATTAGTCTCGGTCTGGTAATTGTATCAGCAGGCATTCTATACGGATCGTTTCTCTTATCCCGGATTGTCCAAAAATTGCTAATGGATCAAGTGCTTGCTAGGCGGCGAATAGAATTAGGGGTCAAGGTCTCAATAGCAAGGTTGGTTCACTATGTTTTATTGTTTATTGGCTTCCTGTTGGCACTCCTGGCACTTGGGTTCGAGTTTACAAAACTCACAATCATATTGAGTGCGCTTGGCGTTGGCATCGGCTTTGGCCTGCAAAACGTCGTTAACAATTTTGTAAGCGGCCTCATTCTGCTATTTGAACGACCTATCAGGGTTGGTGATTACATCGAATTTGACGGGAAATGGGCTGAAATCAAAAACATTGGTCTTCGAGCCACAATCGTCCAGACCTTCGACCAGGCAGATGTGATCATACCCAATGCCGACCTGGTTGCCAATCAGGTGATCAATTGGACGCTTACCAATCGGCGTGTTCGGCTAACCATCCCGGTGGGAGTTGCCTATGGTTCTGACATTGCGCTGGTGATGGAAACGTTGAGGGGAAGCGCAAAAGGCAATTCAAAGGTTGCTGAGACACCAGCCCCTCAGGTGCTATATTTGAACTTCGGAGAGAGCGCTCTTGAGTTCGAGCTTCGCGTCTGGGTCCTGGATGCTGATAACTGGCTGGTTGTAAGTAGTGAACTTCACCAGGAGATTGACCGTAGATTTAGGGAAGCAAACATCGAGATTGCCTTTCCGCAGCGTGATCTGCATTTACGCAGTCTGGATGAATCGATCATTTCGCAGCCTATAAAAACATCAAATTAATGTTTTTATTGTTTGCGAATAAATTTATCACTGACGCATAAATTATCGAATAGACATTAAAACTAAAAGAGCAAATCGTAAAATTTTATCCAAATCTGTTAATTTAAAAAATTTTCAAATCTCAAAATTGCAGATTTCTCCAACATATACAAACTTTCAACTGCCTAAAAATATTTGTGATATCCTCCATCCCAATTATGAAGGTTAATTCAAATGCGGTGCAACTAATTCAACCTACCCGAATTTTCAGGATATCATAAGATATCACAACCCTGATTTTAGATCCTAAAATTTAGACCCCCATACTACATATTGTGTGC
>JARROY010000409.1:0-2613 GCA_037383445.1 Anaerolineales bacterium
TCCACGGTAACATCACCCAGGCCGTTAATCTCGAGGCTGTCAAACCCACTCACAGAGCGGTCTTCTTGGGTTACGTCACCATTTCCAGAGACGGCTCTTGGGGTGTTGATGGTAAATTGACAGGCAAGAGTCGCCATTGCCATGACGATCAATATTGTGATTAAAATACCCGTTTTCCTACTCATTTCGAACCTCCTGTTGTTCGTAAGTTTCCAGAGTTTATCCTGCTTCGATACTACTATCCTATACGAGAAAACCTAAATAAAGTTTCAACAAGACAAAAAGGACAATTTTGGTGTAAAATTGTTAGAATTCGAATGGTCCGTTACTTGTATGTATGGAATACCTAAATATGCATCTCATATGCAAACTCTTTGAAACGCCGCAACCTCAAGACGAAGGATCGAATGGAATAACTATTAAGGTGGTGTCAGAATGAAAAAAAGAATTTTTTCCGTCATGTTTTTTGTAATGGTTGCGCTGCTGATCGCCTTGCCAGCTTCTGGTGCTCAGACCAGCACCGAACAGCAGACTGCGATGGAAATCGCCAAATTGATCAATAAATACCGTGTTGAGAATGGTTTGTACGAGTATCTATACAACACCACCTTGGCCGATGTAGCACAGAAGCATACCGATTATCAGGTCTCGATTGGGGAAAGCACCCACTATGGGGAAGGTCGCACCACTTCCAAGGATCGGGTTGAGGCCAGTGGGTATGGAGCAGGAGAGTATATCTTTACCAGCGAAATGATTTATTCTGGTTCTTTCGCTACCCCTGAAGCAGCCTTTGAATGGTGGCAAAATTCTCCCATTCATAATGGCATTATGCTCTCGGAGGAATATGATGAGTTTGGGGTGGGTGTCAGGATCACGGATGAAAAAAAGTATTACACGGTCAATGTAGCCAGGATCAGAGATGTGACCTCTCCGGGAGTCGGAAGCCCACCGGTTGAACCTGTGGCCGCTGCCGTGATACCTGTGACGGTTGCAGCTCCTAAGCAAGACGGGTCGATCGTCCATGTTGTGGAAGCAGGACAAACACTCCAGCAAATTGCCACCGCCTATACGGTTTCTCTGGATACGCTGCTGTCTAATAACGGATTAACCGCGGACGCTGTTCTGTCTTCTGGGCAGAATGTCATTGTCAAAATGGCGGTAAGCGACGCGGCTGCACCTACACAAGAGAGCCAAACTGCCAAGGTTGCGCCAACAGCCATTGCACTGGAACCAGTCTCGGCAGCGGTGGCCGCTGAAGTATCTCAGCCCACAGTTCCAGAAGGGTATATGCTGCTCTCCAATGTGCTGGTCACGGTTCTCGTGGTGGTAGCCTTGATCTCCTCCGCAGGAGTGACCTTCTTAACCTACCTGCGCCTGTCTGAATCGAATAAGAAAAAGCAGTTTTAGCCCAAATTGTTCTCTGGGAAGATTGATTTCTCCGCTTCGCCCATCGCTGGGAATTAGGTTTTTATCAATTAAAAAGAGTAATTAGGTGTAAAATATACGGAATCTGGACAGTGGAATGTTAATTAATTAGCACCGGATGATCCTGACGAAAACTCATTAGAACGGATTCTCTACGGTGCAGTTGGGCACAATCAAGGTTTAATCAGAAATGTAAGGCGGTCTTAGAATATGAAAAAAAGAATTTTTTCCGTGATGTTTTTCGTCATTATAGCCATGATGTTGGTTCTGCCTGCTTCGGGAGCGCAGACGGACACAGAAGAGCAGACCGCCTTGCAGATTGCGGCTCTGATCAATGGCTATCGCGCGGATAATGGGCTGTACCAATATGTCTACAACTCTACCCTGGAAGTTGCAGCCCAAAAACACACCGAATATCAGGCTTCGATTGGGGAAAGCACCCACTACGGTGAAGGGCATACTACCTCCAAGGATCGGGTAACCGCTGAAGGATATGGTGCTGGGAACTATATTTTTACCAGTGAAATGATCTATGCTGGATCGTTTGCCACCCCGCAGGCTGCACTGGAATGGTGGAAAAATTCTCCCATTCACAACGCCATTATGCTCTCTACGGATTATGATGAGTTTGGGGTGGGAGTCAGAATTACGGATGACAAAAAATATTACACCGTTGATGTCGCCAGGATCAAGGGAGTGACATCACCGGGTGTGGGTAGCGCACCGGTGCAGCCTACCCTGGCGGTCTCCGCCCCGGTCACCGTGGCGGCACCCAACCAGGACGGTTTGATCGTGCATGTGGTTGAGGAAGGTCAGACCATCGAGGGGATAGCAGATGCCTATCAGGTCCCTGTGGATTCCCTGCTGCTGCTTAACGGGATGAACGAAAATTCTGGATTAACAGCGGGAGATCTACTTTTGGTAAAGCTGCCGGAAGTACAGGCGACCGTTGTTGTAGAAGAAGATCAGTCGGCCCCTGAACCGACCGAAGATCAGTCGGCAGCCCCGGTGGATGAAGGCTCAACAGCTACAGCTACCCCAGTAACGCAGGTAACCGAAAGTGGAGGTTCTACCACGCCGGAAGGAGATACGGGCCAGAGGAACAATACTCTTTTGATTGTCGTGGTTGCGGTGGTGGTGATTGTTGCCGTGGCGGTGGCTGCAGGTGCCTTCCTGAGGTTGAGGAAA
>JARROY010000410.1:0-2611 GCA_037383445.1 Anaerolineales bacterium
CGATTGCCGGCCCGCGAGTGTTGGAGCATATTGTTGATACCGTGCTCTACCTGGAAGGCGACCGCTTTGGCGCTTACCGCTTGCTTCGCTCGGTCAAGAACCGTTTCGGGGCTACCTCCGAAGTCGGCGTGTTCGAGATGCAGGAGCGCGGCATGGTCGAGGTTCCCAACCCTTCGGAGGCATTCCTGGCCGAACGGATGGTCAACGCTCCCGGTTCGGCGATTGCCGTCACCATGGAAGGCACCCGCCCGCTGCTGGTAGAGGTGCAGGGTCTCACCAGCCCGACTTCTTTCGGGAATGCCCGCCGCACCGCCAACGGGATCGATTTCAACCGCCTGCTGCTGATCACGGCCGTACTTACCCGCCGCATGGGCTTCCGGCTGGGCGAGCAGGATGTATTTGTCAATGTGGTCGGCGGCTTGAAGATCGGGGAACCGGCAGCCGACCTGGCGATTGCCGCCGCGATTGCCTCCTCGATTAAAGATCAGGCGGTGCGCGCCGACACGGTGATGATTGGGGAGATCGGCCTCTCGGGAGAACTGCGTACCGTCTCCCAGCTCACCAACCGCCTGCGCGAGGCCAGCAAGCTGGGCTTCAAACGTGCCGTTATCCCTCGGTTGCTGCGTAAAAGCGAGCCGTATCCTTCGGGGATTGAAGTTATCGAAGTCCGCACCCTGCGCCAGGCCCTAGAGAAGGGATTGGTCGATGCGTGATTGGACCTGTCTGTAAGAGAGTCGTCTGTTAAACGGTCTTTTTTCTCTCTGGGACCAATCACTCGCTGACCGTGGTTCTGTTTTATTGTATAATCAGGATAATTCTATAATCTAACATAATCAGTTTAAATATAACCCCAATCCGAGAGGAGTAAAAATGCCACAAATACAAATCGGAAAGACCGTGAAAATGATCCTAGAGTCCAAACCATCCCAGGTCTGGTCAGTCTCCCCCAATACCCCTGTCATTGATGCTCTGGCGTTGATGGCCGAAAAAGGGATTGGGGCTGTACTTGTGATGGAAGACGAAAAAGTGGTCGGGATTATGTCTGAGCGTGATTATGCTCGAAAGATCGCACTTAAGGGGAAAACGGCGACATCCACGCCGGTCTCCGAGATTATGACAGAGCACGTCATCTATGTGGAACCTTCCCAGCCGATTGAGGAGATTATGGCTCTGATGGTTGGCAAGCACATCCGGCATTTGCCTGTGCTGGAGGATGGCAAGCTGATCGGAATTATCTCGATCGGGGACGTGGTGCGGGCATTGATCTCCGAGCAGCAGCTCCTGATTGAGCAGCTTGAATCTTACATCCGGGGATACTAAAGGTTTTTTCGGTCGAAGTATTCAATTTGAAATTTCTCACCGATTGGATTAATCGAGACACTTCACCGGTTTCAGTTATCTCTTCCGGTGATCCAGTGGTATGGAGAAAATCCTATGGAACCAAACTCTGCAATGCCGCAAGTTGATCATCTTATCTATGGCGTGCTGGACTTAGAATCGGGAATCGATACGATTGAGTCTCTGTTGGGGGTGCGGGCTTCGGTCGGCGGGAAGCACATCGGTTTCGGCACGCATAATGCCCTCATCTCCCTCGGCCCGGATCGTTATCTGGAGATTATTGCCCCAGACCCGGATCAGCTAGAATACAGGAGCCCCCGTCTGTTTGGCCTCGATGACCTGACCGGTCCGCGCCTTGTGGCGTGGGTGGCTAAACGAGACGATCTTGAACAGCTCTCGGCGCTGGAACTGGATGGAGGTTTAAAAGTGGGGGAAGCTTCCTTCGGCAGCCGGTTAACGCCTGAGGGGAATACCCTGACCTGGCAGTTTACCGATCCATATATGATGTTGGCGGATGGTATTGTGCCATTCTTTATTAATTGGGGCGAGTCGCCGCATCCATCACGTACTGCACCCCAGGGTGCAGTGTTGGTTGGCGTGCGGGCTGAACATCCAGACCCAGCCCACGTACAGAAAGTGATAAATCAGCTCGATCTACCGCTGAGGGTTTCAAAAGGCTCAGCACCCGCCCTGGTCGCAACCATCAATTGCCCGCTTGGACAAGTAGAACGTCGTTAAGTGTCGAGAGGGCGTGAAGTAGAAATTTCACTGTAGGAAATCCTTTTTTCGATTAAACGTTTACTGAAGATACCAGGCTTAGAGGAGGAATATTCAATGGGATTCCTGCGCACTTTCCAAAAGATCAAAAATCGCCAGCTTCAGGACGATGCCACTGCACCCAAAAAAGGCGATTGGGCGCCTGAGTTTAGTTTGGAAGAACTGGATGGTAAGAGTCTCATCCGGCTGTCGGATTACCGCGGTAAAAACCAGTCGTCCTGGTCTTTGGCAGCCATACCTGACCCCCTTTCTCAGACGGGACGGTTCGTCTCCGTGATCTGTACCACAAGTATCATGATCAGATTCAATTCCTGATGATTTATATTCAGGAAGCACACCCCATTGATGGCTGGTGGTTGGGGAAAGGTCCCATCAGCTGGATATTAACGCTCAAAGGTACGAAGGCTGTTTTTGATGTGTATGATCCTCAATCTGCCCAAGAGCGCAGGCAGGTTGCCCAACGCTGTTTCGATACGCTGGCTTTCGACATCCCGAC
>JARROY010000411.1:0-3277 GCA_037383445.1 Anaerolineales bacterium
ATAGCAGGAAATATGGCGAGAGAAGAGCGCGCCAGCGCATGAGAGGGTTGTGGTGGGCGGTTGTGCTGATCTGGGCTGGCCTGGTCTTCGGTGCTGATAGCCTGGGACTGGTACCACAAGTGGGTGACGCCGATGCCTGGAGCTGGATCTTCCTGGGCGCAGGCATGCTTGGGATATTGGGTGCCATCTACCGAGTGACCTCCCCGAGTGTTCCGAACCCGACCACCTGGGATTGGGTTTGGAGTTGTTTTTGCTTGATCGTTGGCATCGGTGGTTTTACCACTCTGGAGATTTCCTGGCCGTTGATTCTGATCCTGGTTGGCGGGGCGATCCTGGTCAACGTGTTTTGGAGGGGTGATTAGAGTGGCGAGTAGAGGTTCTTCTCAGATTATGTAAATTCAAAAGAAAATGGTGGAAGCATCTTAGACCAGAAGAACCTCTGCTCCGTACTAATTGCATTATTAGAAGGTTTGGATCTTGCTCTCATCCTTTGGCATGCATGGAAGTGGCACAAAAGAAATTCTGAAGGGAAGCAAAAGATGAAAAGGTTGTCATTCAAAGAATTGGATTTTTACTCTCAATCATGTGATGAAAAGAAGGTCTCTAACCACAGGGTTCATAGATATTTGAATGCCAAAGTGAATTTTGACCGGACTCATAGAATAATCATTACCATCATTATCATTTTTGTGGCTTTGTTTTTGGTTGGTTGCGGTGGTAATGAAAAAATGCCTATCAGCGTACCCGAAGGGACCCAGGCCGGGAATCTGGTTGGGCTAGAGCCTTGCAAATATGAGGCGAACAAAGTCGAATACGAAGCCGACTGCGCCACACTGGTTGTACCGGAGAACCGCGGTGACCTGGGCTCGCGATTGATCGCTCTACCTGTCATACGGATGCGTGCTTTGAGTGCGAATCCCCCTGAGCCGATCTTCTACTTCACAGGCGGTCCAGGCAGTTCCAATTTACATTTTCAACATCTGGAAGGTTTAATAAAGCGGCATGACATCGTTCTGGTCGGCTACCGGGGTATGGATGGATCTGTTTCCCTGGAATGCCCGGAGGTGACCCGAGCCATCAAGGAGGCCAAGCCCGACTTTCTGAGCCAGGAGTCTCTTGCTAACATCGGCGACGCCTGGACACGCTGTGGTATGCGCCTGGAATCTGAAGGGATTGACCTGGACGGCTATACCACGCCTGAAACAATCGAAGACAATGAAGCTGCCCGAGTCGCGTTGGAATATGAGCGCATCAACTTGCTTAGCGAGAGCTACGGCACACGACTGGCGCAGATCTACATGCATATGCACCCTGACAGCCTGCACCGCGTGATTCAGATCAGTGTCAACCCGCCTGGAAATATGGTCTGGGAACCGGAATACATTGACCGATTGATCAAGTACGATGCCGAATTATGTTCACAGAACCCGGAATGCAGTGCTCGTACAGACAATCTGGCTGAAACCGTGCGAAACGTGACTCACAATATCCCCAATCGCTGGCTGTTCATCCCGATAGATCCGGGCATTGTAAGGACCAGTGCGCTCATGTCCCTTTTCTACCGCGGTAGCGCCGCGCAGGTCTATGATGCCTTGCTGGCCGCAGACGCAGGTGATCCCAGCGGATTGGCATTACTCTCCCTGGTCGGTGAGTTGATTTTTCCATCGGTAAATACCTGGGGTTTTGCTGCCAGTATAGCTGCCAGCTCCGATCTCGATCCAGGGCGTGATTACTGTACCGAGATGAATCCGCCCGGCTCAATAATGGGAGCGCCGGCGTCCGAGTTCTATTGGTGTTCATTACAGTATGGCGAATGGCTGACAGCGCCCATCCCCGAAGAATATCGCCAGGTGCAGCCCTCAGATGTAGAAACGCTGCTGGTTAGCGGAAATGTAGACTTCTCGACACCTGTTTGGACGGCTACCAATGAACTCCTGCCTGCATTGAGCAACGCTGAGCAAGTCACCCTCTCTGAGTTTGGGCATACAGGTGATGTATGGAGCTTGCAGCCGGAAGCCACGATACACTTGTTGACGACATTCTATGATAGCGGGGAGGTGGATGACTCGTACTTTTCCTATCAGCCGATGAACTTCGACGTTGGATTGATGAGCTTTCCGCTTTTGGCAAAAGTGTTGCTAGTAGTCATCATATTCGTTCCCCTTTTGTTGTCAGCATTGGTGTGGCTCATGATTCGAAGAATCCAGCGCCGATAACAAGGGTAACATCATCCAGCTAATAAAATTCGGATATTCTCAAATAATAATTTCGAGAGGAGCTCAATTATGACAACCAAGATTCCAGCTTCGCACAAAGATCTATTAGAAGGCCCAGTGTATGTGGTCCTGACCACTGTTATGCCTGATGGACAACCTCAATCTACTCCAGTTTGGTGCAATTTGGATGGAAATACGATATTGATCAACACCATGCGACAATTTCGTAAAGCAAAGAATATCTTGGTTAATCCAAAGGTTTCCTTGTTAGCTTATCAGTTAAAGGAACCTATTAGAAATATCGAAGTTCGCGGTCGAGTTGTTGAAATCACTGAAGATGGGGCACTTGAACATCTAAATGAATTAAATATGCTGTATACAGGTCTACCGATCGGGGATTCAGTAGATGCAGCTTTGAAAAATAAATTTACGCCAGTCAAAGTTCGTGTCGAACCCATTCACGTGAGAGTGGAGGAGTAAGCATGATCGTTCCTACTACACACCTAGATTTATTGGTCCAACCTATTCATGGTGTTCTTTCCACGATGATGCCGGATGGGCAGCCCCAAATGAGCGTTGTTTGGGTTGACTTAGATGGTGATTATGTGGTGATCAACACTGCGTTGGAAAGTCAAAAGGGAAAGAATATGCAAGAGAATCCCAAAGTGAATGTGTTGGTGATCGATCCTAACAACGCTTCCCGTTTTATAGAAATTAGGGGAGAGGTGGTTGAGATTACACAAGAGATGGCAATTGAGCATGCTAACAAACAAACTCGAGCTTATTCTGGCGGTGAGAAGAAGTTATTTTATGGGGATGTTTTCAAAGCAGAAACCAAACACAAAGAAACTCGCTCGGTTTTTAGGATTCTGCCAATAAAGGTCAACGTAAATGCGATTTTCGGGTAGCTTATAAAGTTGTCAGGTTATCAGAACTTCTAATCTCGAACAGTCAATCCGATTTTACTTAAAGAGCAAATAAAAATGATTGAAAAAAGCACACAGAAACTTACACTTGATCAACCGATTACCTACCAAATTAAAGTGCCGGAATTGCTCGAT
>JARROY010000412.1:0-2605 GCA_037383445.1 Anaerolineales bacterium
CAATTGACCTCAACAGCAGATTGCTCACTAAAGTTGGCAACTGCAGCATCAAAACCTATTTGGTTGGCGGTTGTGTTAACGGATTGCCCATCATCAGTGTATAATTCAGCAGCACCTGCAAGCGCTCCAGCATCAGCCGCATTTTGCAGTTCGTTGCGTGCGACAACAAGGTGACTGGTGTCAATGGATAATGCTAAAAAGCCAAGCAGCATAACCAGACAAATTGCAACAATAACTGCAACTATTCCCTGCTGATTGTTTAATATTTTAGTTGTCATAAGCTTGTTCATTTTCTATTAAGTTTTCTATTATGTTTATTCACATCTCATTTTGGTTTCAGTTGATATATCAATGCTGCCAGGCAAACCACTGGGCTCTCCTTCCGTAAAAAAGGCGGTCAGAAAATCTGGTAACAGCAGAAACTCGTAATGGTAGATGACATTGACGACAAGCTCTTGTCCGTGATCAGCACACTCACCGCTTGGCACTTGTGGATCGGGTCCTGAACCGCTGCCAAAGCTGACCAACATGGATTTCCCATCGTCTCTAGTAAGGTATTTAATGGCCACGTCCCTTATCTGTGGAACATTTAAATACGGATCACCGTATACGATTCCAGCACGAGCCGCCTCGCGACTCGCATTGGTAATCATGGCTTTGTTGTAGAACAAGAGACCAAATTCGATAATTCCAAAAATAAACATCACTAGTAGCGGTGAAACGATAGCCATTTCTACAGCCGACGTCCCCCTTTGATTGTCCACTAATGCTTTCACTGTGACTCCTTTATTAATTCCAAATATTATTGCAGCTTAAGTATGGTCGTGCTCTCTTTTTGTTCTGTTTCTTTGAAACTTTTCTGATATTTATCGACGTTGTTGCCGGATGCATTTCCATCCAGTCCCAGGACAGGATCAAGGTTTTTCTCTGCCTCAGGATCTACCATCTGCATGTATTTAATACTTTCAAGTGATCTTCCCCAGTTTGCTTCTAAAAGGCTCTGATCATGGGTCGGAGTGGTTCCACTGCAACCCAGCACAACCGACATAATACTCATGATTGCCATTAAAGTTATACATCGAATAAACATGGTTTCCTCCCCTATCGGGTATGTTTGAATCCTTATGGTTTCTGCCTATCGAATATCGAATCACAAAGCGCACGCTCCTGCGATTAATCCTCCTCGGGCATGGAATGGCCGAATTCTCCATCCAGCGCTCCGCTAGTGGCAGGTGATTGGTTCTTATTAGTTCCCTCAACCTTGCCAAAAAGATAAAATTCTGTGGCGCTGGGTTCGATATAGAAATCAGTCGGCAAAGACACTTTTGCCACATTAAGTGGTTTGACCAGGTGAGGGGTAACGATAATGACGAGCTCCGTTTCCCTTTTTATAAAAGATTTGCTTTGAAACAAAGTTCCTAAAATAGGAATATCCCCTAGTAAAGGAAATTTTTGTACATCCGTTAAAACGGAGTTACGAAGCAGGCCGGCTATGGCGAAGCTCTGCCCATCTCCCAGTTCCACTGTGGTCGAAGCGCGCCGGGTGGTAATACCCGGCGTTACAAAACCTTGGACGACCTGGGCAGTTGAGAAATCGAGCTCAGAAACTTCTGGTGTTACTTGAATGCTGATCTTGTCTTTGCTCAAAACCGTTGGAGAAAAAACAAGACCGACACCAAAAGGTTTGTATTCGATTGCTGCGGTTCCAAGACCTTGGGGGACCGGAACGGGAAATTCGCCGCCTGCCAGAAAATTGGCTGACTGTCCGCTCAGAGTGACAAGCGTAGGTTCTGCCAAAATTTTAAGGAGACCATCTTCGCTTAACGCATCCATGAGGCCTGTCCAGGTCCATTCCCCGGTATCAAAGCGGAAAAGCGAATTAACCGCCGGTCCGGCCAAAAGCGATCCAACAGCCGGGATACCCTCATCCAGCTCGGCCAGCCCGCCAAGCAAACTGATAGCAAATTGATCCCCTTTTTGGGCAGCAAAGTTAATGCCCAGGCGCCGGGTTAAACTGCGCGACATCTCGGCGATGCGAACCTCCAGCATGACCTGATGCACGCCGCCGACCTCGACTAAATTGTTGACCTTGCCCTCAGGTGCATAGGATTTTGCAAGGGCCAGGGCTTGGGACAAGTTGACCGCATTTGATACTTTTCCCGAGAGCGTAATCGAGTCATTAGTGCCAATCACTTGAAGCGCTTTTTCCTCAGGCAAAATTTCATTCATTTTTTGTTTTAATAACGATAGATTGTAGCCTACCTCGAGATCGTAGATGGCAACCAATTTTTTATTCTGCCACAGAGTTAGATTTGTTGATCCTGCTGCTTTGCCGGTGATGTAAATTTCATTCGCAGATAAAATCAGAAAATCGGCAACTTCGGGGGCTGCGATGGATACCCGGCTGACCGGCGCAGTGCTTCTAAGAACGATTGACTTGCCCGAAACAAGCGTAAGTTTCTGGGTCTCAAGCGTTTGTAGTTCAATAGCATTACTTGATAGTGAAATTGTTGGAAAAATTAAGAAGACCAAAGTAAAAACTAGGGCTCCAGTTCTAATCTTTCCGTATTGGGTTAAAAAAGCCATATCTAATATACCTCCTGGG
>JARROY010000413.1:0-3155 GCA_037383445.1 Anaerolineales bacterium
GCCAGAACATATGCCCCTTTTTTCAATCCTTCTGCAGAAGCCATATTTTGGCGGTTGATCGTTGGAACACCTTGTCTGGAGAAAATGAGTGAAGTCGGACCACTTCGGTTTAATATCGCCATCCGCCAGGCTTCCGCCACTTCATTCGCATCACAGGGCCGAATTACAGTCATGTTTGGAATTGCTCGTAAAGCAAAAACATGTTCAACGGGTTGATGAGTTGGTCCATCTTCACCTAAACCAATACTATCGTGCGTAAAAACCCAGATACTTGATAATTTCGAGAGAGCGGATAGCCGTATCGCACCACGCATATAATCAGAAAAAACCAAAAAGGTTGCCCCATAGGGAATTACCCCAGGATAGAGTGCCATTCCATTAACCACGGCTCCCATAGCGTGTTCCCGTACCCCGAAATTAAGATTTCTGCCATCATAATCAGGTGGCTGGAAAGAGGGGCTGCCTTCAATCCAGGTTTTAGTCGATGGGGTCAGGTCGGCAGATCCGCCTATCAAATCCGGCAAATTCGGTGCAATAGCATTTAGCACCTTACCAGATGCTGCACGAGTGGCCATCCCTTTTGTATCTTCTGGGAAGTGAGGAATTTCTGTATCCCATCCTTCTGGCAACTTTCCTTCCAAGACTCGATTCAGTTCAGCTGCCAAATCCGGGAAAGTTTCCTTATACTCAACCACTTTTTTCTGCCAAAAAGCCGCCCCTCTAAGCTCATCTTCTCCGGGTGGCTCACCATGCGCTTTAGACGTACCTGCCCGGGTTGGTAAACCATATCCAATTTGAGTGCGCACCAAAATTATAGAAGGGCGCGGATCAAGTTTAGCCTCTTGGATTGCTCGATCAACCGCCTCAACATCGTTTCCATCTCGAACAGACTGAACATGCCATCCGTAAGCCTCAAAACGTTTAGCCCTATTTTCAGTGAACGTTATCTCTGTACTGCCATCAATCGTGATATGGTTATCATCGTAAAGATAGATAAGTTTTCCGAGTTGTAAATGACCCGCCAGAGAAGCTGCCTCAGACGCAACCCCCTCCATCAGGTCGCCATCAGTAACAATCGCATAAATATAATGGTCTATCAGGTTAAATTCTCCCCGATTGAATCTGTTTGCTAAAAACTTAGCCGCAATCGCCATCCCAACCCCATTGGAAAACCCTTGTCCCAAAGGACCGGTGGTCGTTTCAACCCCAGGAGTGTGTCCATATTCAGGATGTCCCGGTGTCTTACTTCCCCACTGCCTGAAATTCTTCAATTCCTGTAGAGATAAATCGTATCCTGTTAGATGCAGCAAAGAATATAAAAGCATCGATCCGTGGCCACCTGATAACACAAACCGATCTCGATTTAGCCATTTCGGGTTTTTAGGATTATGCCTTAGGTGACGCGTCCAAATTGTATATGCAAATGCTGCTGCTCCCATTGGTAAACCTGGGTGTCCAGAGTTTGCTTTCTGAACCGCATCAGCAGATAGAAAGCGGAGCGTATTAATTGCGCGTTCCTGAAGCGATATAGTTGTATCCATCATTTTCTCCTCAATTAAGATGGCTATTTAGCATTTATAAAAGAATACTGAAACAATTAATCAACTGGAATCCCAACCTCAACATTCCCATCCACTACTCTTACAGGGAAAGCTGGTATATCAATAATAGCTGGTAGGGATACGGCTTCCCCCGTACGAACATCGAACTTAGCGCCATGGCGTGGGCAAGCTATTTCATATTCGGTTTCAAATTCCCCATCACCAACAGGACCATCATCGTGAGAACAAACATCTGCAATAGCAAATAGTTTGCCTGCAATGTTAAACACAACTATTTCATATTCATCTATTTCAACAAACAGCCTCTCACCATTTTGGATTTCGTCTTCACTGGCTATGGTGACATATTCGAGTTTTTCCGAATCTAATTCCCTATAATTTAGCATCGAGTTTCTTACTCCATTAAATCGTCCCCAGCTTCTCCTTCGCCAAGTCCATATATTCCCCCCTTAAGGACTTTCAGAGATAACAATGCACACTTTAGTCGGACAGGTCCTAATTCAATTCCTAACAAATCTAGGACATCTTCTTTTGAATATGATTTGATTTCATCAATGGACTTACCAATGATGGATTCAACCAACAAATCTGCAGATGCCTGAGAAATTGAACATCCTTTTCCATCAAAAACTGCTTCGGAAACAATCCCGCTTCCATTAACACGAATCTCAATCCGTATATGGTCTCCACATAACGGATTATCATCCTCGTAGCTAAGATCGTGCGGATCTAACTTTCCCCGGTAATGAGGATTTTTATAACGGTCAATTATTTGTTCTCTATATAGGTCATCCATAACCATCAATTTTAACCGAATATTTTCCTTACTTTGTAAAGTGATTCAATAAGGCGATCAATATCATCTTTAGTGGTGTAGAGATAAAAACTTGCTCGCGCGGTTGCCGTAATATCAAATTTCTCATGCAGAGGCATTGCACAATGATGTCCTGCCCGTACTGCTACGCCTTCTGTATCCACAATCTGGGCAACGTCATGCGGATGCACGCCATCAAAAGTAAAAGAAGCTACCCCACCTTTTTTATCCGCATCTGGACCAAAAACCCAAACAAATGGAACTTCTTCCATTCTCTCAAGTGCGTAGGCTGTGAGTTCATGTTCGTAAGAAGCAACAGCTTCCATCCCTACCTCTGAGAGATAATCCACCGCAGCCCCCAGGCCAACCGCTTCAGCAATAGCCGGTGTGCCCGCTTCGAACTTATGGGGAAGCGAATTCGGAACAAAAGATCGAAGCTTCACCCTTTTAATCATGTCACCACCGCCCAAAAATGGCGGCATTTCAGCGAGCAATTTCTCTTTCCCATACAAAATGCCGATCCCTGTAGGACCGCACATTTTATGGCTTGAAAATGCATAAAAATCCGCATCAAGATCACGCACATCTACGGGAAAATGAGGAACAGATTGCGCACCATCCACCAACACCAAAGCACCGGCTCTATGCGCCATCTCGACCAATAATGACGCCTATCCAATGTGCTGTTACTTCCAAATTCGACAAATTATGTTTATGACGACGTCTTACTTTCATAATCTTCTCCCTAATTTATAACTACTTGCTTTTCGTGGTACACG
>JARROY010000414.1:0-2597 GCA_037383445.1 Anaerolineales bacterium
CATGTCGTTTTCACCTGCAAGCAAGCCTACATAATAGACTTGTGGAACGCCCGGGGCAAAGAATTGAATTGCACGCGCCAGCAAGTAATCATGATTGTTTTGGGCAAGGGCATCATAAAATGTGCAGTTGATCTGGTATAGATCAAGGTTGGATGCTGCTGTACCGGTCGCCTGTCGACTCTGCCCATTGCTGTTGGTATGGATTCTTTGGACAAGGGCATCCAGTTCTTCAGGTGGAATCAAACCGGGACGCTCTAGCAGATCGGCGCCGTCCGGGCCGATGTCGATCACACCGATCCCATCATGTGTATCCAACACGGTGATGGCATTGCGCGGGCTGATCGTCAGCCATCGTTTCAGATAGCGAGAAGTACGGTTGAATATGGCATGCAGTACAAGAGGTGGCAATGCAAAATCGTAGACGCGATCTACTTGGCGAGCAATTTCGATCTGTTTGCCAAAGTAGGAATGGGTTTCGACAAGAACTTCCATCTCCAGTTTAGCAGCCTCTTGAGCAAGAGCTTCTATGAAGTCGAAGGTTTCGGGGATAATAAAACAACTGCTTCCCGCTTTTTTGACAGCATAACCAACGGCATCCATCCGTACCATACGAACATTATTATCGTGCAGCGTTTGCAACACCGATTGCAGATACGCCTGACTCTGTGGATGATTCACGTTGATATCGATTTGTTGTTTGGTGAAGGTTGTCCAAAGAAGGCGCTTCTTGCCATTTTTCAATGTGCAATAGGAAAAAGGTAAACCTGGCCGGGGGCGATAGATGGTCAACAAGTCAGCTTCGGTAGCACCGTTGGGAAAGATACTATCCATCGTCAGGAACATGCCATTATAGATGGAATCCTCCCCCTTTTCAGAGTAATCAATGAATTGCGGGGAGGCAGAGGATATGTGGTTGACGATCAAGTCAGCCATCAGATCCACATCCTGCCCTAGTGCCTTAATATCATCCCAATTTCCAAGACAAGGGTCTATCTGAGTATGATCGATAGGATCGAAGCCGGCATCAACTCCATTGCTGGGGTAATAAAATGGGAGGATGTGAACGCCACCAAACAACCCTGCTAGGGGTCCTTTGAGCAGCCGATGTAATTCTGTGATATTTCTTCCGCCCAGGCGGTCTGCATATGTGATGAGTTGTACTTTATTTTTCATGGTTGAGCCAAGCAATGCTTTTGATTAAATGGAACAGTGAAAGTATGATATTTACATCTTGAATTGCAGCAGGATCGTCAGCCAAAATCACAGCTACAATCCCATTAGGAATTGAAAAGCCTGATCATACCAACCCGGCAATGGTTCATGTCCAAAGTCAGGGTAGATCACCATTTCTTTCGGTGAGGTGAGTTTGTTATAAACGGCAAACTGAGTGGATGGAGGGCAAATTGTATCCATTAATCCAATTCCCCAAAGTACCTCTGCCTGGACACGATGGGCCAGAAATTGGATGTCGATGTAACCCAACTTCTCAAATACTGTTGCTTCAAGTTTATGCATTGGATCCGAGTGGCGGAAATACTCCTGCAGTTCTAAATACGCATCCTTTGCCTGATCCATTTCCCAAACCCGCATGTAGTCACTCAGGAATGGGAATTGGGGTGCAACCCGTTTAATCCGAGGTTCCAGGGCAGCGCAAGCTACGGTTAGTGCACCTCCCTGGCTGCCACCCGTGACACCAACCTGGTCCGCATCAACATCGGGCATTTCCATAACGATTCTGGCCAGTTGGGCTGTGTCAAGAAATATCTGTCGGAAGAGCAATTTTTCAGGAGATCCCTGCAATGCATCATTCAAGCCGCGAATGATTTGCCCATGAAGAGTATTTCCAGAAACACCTCCTACATCAATCGATAACCCCGACTGGCCGCGACAATCCAAGGCGGCAACGGTAAAACCTGCAGCAACATAGCCGAGCTTATCGAACCAATCACCAGAATCACCTGTATAACCATGAAAAAGCAGCACAGCAGGGTGTGGGGATGGCGAATTTGCAGGGCGCAACAACTTGGCGTGTATACGCGCCCCTCCGACCCCGGTAAAATAAAGATGAAAACACTCAACGTTCGGTGCTGTAAATTCAGCCGCAATCAATTCGATTTTGGGATCTATTGATTGCATTTCAACCAGGCTTTTATCCCAGAACGAATCGAAATCGGATGGGCGTGGATTTATCCCTCTATAGGTTCTAAGCTGTTCAATGGGTAGGTCAAAAGTTAAGGGCATTTTTAGCTTCTACTTTGTTATGTGTTTTAAGGGAGGCAAGCGCGGCTCACCCCTTGACCGCACCCTGGAGAAGCGCCTTGATAATATGGCGTTGGAACAGCACAAATACGAGGAGGGTGGGTATCAATATCAGGATCGTACCAGCGCATAACAGAGGGACATCAGTCGCGTAGTGTCCTTGGAACGCTCCAAGCGCACCAGCCATTGTTCGCTGCGCAGGGTCCTCTACGAGCACCAGCGCAAGGAGAAACTGGTTCCATGTCCAGATAGACATGAGAATCCCAAGCGAGGCGATTGGCGCCTGGGCGAGCGGGAGTTGGATTCTCCGGAACAGGTCCCAGGTAGTGGCGCCATCG
>JARROY010000415.1:0-2587 GCA_037383445.1 Anaerolineales bacterium
GATGGCTACCGCCTGAAGGTATCACTGATGATTTACTGCTCAACTCTCTTTACGCAGCCATTGTTGGTGGAATTGGAAATGGGCTTGTATATCGAGGGCAAGGCACTTCTGGCGGGACGAGTATTTTAGGGCGCATTGTACAGCTCAAAACGGGTATTCCGATCAGTCAGGTATATCTATTTACGGATGGCATTATTGTGTTAATTGCCGGGATTGTTTTTGGCTGGGAGCGCGCTCTTTATGCTCTGATCACACTGTTCCTTTGGGGGGTGGCCAGCGACCAGGTTTTGGAAGGGCCAAGCGTGGTACGTACCGCCTTCATCATCTCAGACCAGCCAGAGGCGATCGCCACCGCTGTATTTATGCGTCTGGGATTGGGCGTCACGGCATGGCCAGCGCGGGGCATGTTCACTGAGAAAGAGCACACTGTTTTATTCTGCACGATCAACCGGCCGGATATGCACATTCTGCGCCAGGTGGTGATGGAAATCGATCCTCAAGCTTTTGTGGTGATCGGTCATGGACATCAAGCCATCGGGGGGGTTCTGCCGCGCAACTTTCACCCCCCAGAAAACAAGAAAAGCGAATAGAAAAATGGGTAAGATTGTGATCGATCATCGAGAGTATTTAATAGACTGCATTATCTTCGACAAAGATGGCACCCTGATCGATTTTGATGCTTTCTGGGGACCAAGGACTCAAGAATGGGTTGAAGCGATGGCCGCTTCCCTCGATTTTGGAGAGGATTTTAAAAAAGAGGTCTATACTCTGATCGGCTATTCCAAATCGAAAAACCGGGTGCGGTTTGAAGGTCCGCTGGCGGTCGCCTCGATGGATATCATCTATACCCTGGCGAGCGGTGTCATATCCCGTTACGGCATTCCATGGTATCAAGCCCGCATCCTGGCTGAAGACTGTGCAAAATCCACCATGTTGACGAATCTGAAGGTGGGTGAAATAGCACCCAAGGGTAATCTTGTTGGGGTCATGCAGCAGCTTAGCAATGCAAAGATATCCGTCGCGGTGGTGACAAGCGATGACCGCCAGTTGACTGAAGATACCCTCGCGTATCTTGGGATTCGTGATTTTGTAAGCGCACTGGTTTGCGGTGATGATCCGATCCCCAATAAACCCGCCCCTGATGGAATATGGGCGATCGCCAAACAACTTTCCGTCATTACCGACCGGATCATGATGGTTGGGGATTCGCTCAGCGATATGCAGTTCGCTGACAACGCCGGTGCCGCCTATCGAGTTGGGATCACATCAGATCCAGAGGCGGCTGCTATATTGGCGGATCGTGCTGACGCGGTGATTTCTTCGATTGATGAATTGAGCGTGTTTCCCAGTCAACACTAAATAAAAAGGAACTGCCCCCGAAAAAATTGACGAGCTACAAAAGCTACTCTCTCCCGAAAATGCAATAGGTAACACTGGCGTTCCTTGACGATTTGATTTCTTCAGACTGAGATTCTTTGTAAGTAACATGATTGACCCCTAATTTCTCCCTAACAATCGGATATTTTTGACTGATTGTCAGGAAGTGGTTTCGTTCGGAACACGTCGCCTTAGAATTACAGACAGGATGAAATTCGAACCAATCATTCCTTGTGTATCCTAAACATAATAGACCTCCTGCTCAGCTAGATGTTAAACTTAGCTTAGACAAGAGGTCTATCTGTTTTAAGACTTTTCTCCTAAAGACCAGATCCAGGTTGTGTCACGCGAGTTTCATTAACTTAAGTACTAGGGGAACCAAGATTGCCAGACATCTCCATGTGCTTCAACACACGGTGGAGTATTTATTGATGTACTTCTTCCACTTCCAAATACCAGCGGACCCGCGTGCCAACCTTATCGCGCATTTGCCATGCGACAGATTTTGGCATCTCATCAAATGCTTTACGTATCTTTTGAATACGTCCCAAAATCAAAGATTGCTCACCAGGTTTAATTTGTAAATCATCATCTTCGATTAACTCCTCCACACGCCCGAGGTTGATGGAGGTTGTTTTATAAAGTCCCCAATCTTGACTACCGAGCCAGGCGATGCGCTCCAGTCCGATTTGCCCTTGTTTTTCATCGCCGACTTCGTTATTAAACAACAATGAGATCAGATCAAGGCCATCTTTACGGTTTAATTTAACAACTTGTGCCTTTGACAAAAATAATTCTGCCAACGGGATGGTGAGGGGATCCACATCTAGACGATCGTCCAATGGCAGTTTGTGGCACATCTCGAAATCACCGATCAAAATATCTACATGTAAGTCTTCTGATTGGTCGTAATAATAAATTTGACGTTGCCTGCCGTTCAACAAGTTAAATCTTTTGTTAGGTGAATAGCCCATCTCCTGGAAAAAAGGCTCAAGTTTCTGCCTGTCTTCTCGTGGGGCGAGAAAATCAAGGTCGGGCGCTTCGCGCTGAAAAAACCTTGAATCATTTTGTCTGTGCGTAAGAAATGCCAGCCAGCCAAAAGCGCGCAGAATAATATCATTCCGGCGTGCAGCGTCAATAAGACGCTTCATCTCTTTGAGAAGATCGTTGATTTCCATATAAAAATTATACCCTTCTCCCTTAAAAAATG
>JARROY010000416.1:0-2576 GCA_037383445.1 Anaerolineales bacterium
CCGGGGCGGATTTCATCCAGACCCAGTATTGTTTTGATGTTTCTCGTTTTGAGGCATTTATGCAGGTGGTCCGAGATCTTGGCCTGGATGAAAAAGTATTTATTTTGGTCGGAGTCGGCCCGCTGCGCTCGGAACGGGCCGCAGAATTCATGCGTACCAGGGTGCCTGGTGTGGTCATCCCGGATGAGATTGTAGACCGTTTGAGGAAAGCGCCGAAGTCTGAAAAGCGGGAGACCGGCAAGCGGATTTGCATAGAAATCATCCAGCAGGTACAGGAGATCAAAGGGGTTGCAGGGGTGCACATGATGGCCTACCGACAGGAAGAACTGGTGGCAGAGATTATTGAAGAAGCGGGTTTGCTCCCCCGCCCGCGGCAGATTGGCGCTGATGTAGACGACCCGTTGAAGACCAAGCGCAAATGGGAGCGGGATTAGTCAGCATCACATCGCCAGGAGTAGTCTTCCAAATTAAGAGTTACCCTCAATCAATACAAAAGAGAATCATTGTATGGAAACCATATTGAAATCAAAATCCAAGACTGTCATCATCGGGCCGGATCGCCCCTTTACCATTATTGGAGAGAGGATCAATCCCACCGGTCGCAAACTGTTAGCGGCTGAAATGGCAGGTGGAAATTACGACCGGGTGATAAAGGATGCAATTGCCCAGGTAGAGGCTGGCGCACACATGTTGGATGTCAACGCCGGCATTCCAATGGCGGATGAACCGGCCATCCTGAGGCATGTTATCGAATTGGTGCAGTCCATCACCGATGTCCCTTTATGTATTGATTCTTCCATCGTTGCCGCCCTTGCAAGTGGGTTGGAAGCCTATCAGGGGAAAGCCCTTGTCAACTCTGTTACCGGGGAGGAAGAACGTCTCGAGACCGTTTTACCGTTGGTGAAAAAGTACGGTGCCGCTGTGATCGGAATCTCGAATGATGAATCAGGCATCTCAGGCGACCCGGAAGAGCGTTTTTTGGTGGCCAAAAAGATCGTGGAGCGCGCTATGGATCACGGCATACCAGGTGAGGATGTCCTCATCGATCCATTGGTCATGCCGGTTGGTGCGATGCAGAGCGCTGGGCGGGCAGTGTTTAAAATTATCGGTCGGGTTAGGGATGAATTGGGCTGCAATACAGTTTGTGGTGCCAGTAATATCTCATTCGGCCTCCCAAACCGGGCAGGACTCAATGCCGCCTTTGTACCGATGCTGATTTCCGCCGGGATGACTGCTGCGATTACCAACCCGCTGGAAAAAGAGGTTCTCACATCCATCCTTGCAGCCGATGCTGTGATGGGCAATGATGAAAACTGTTTCACCTGGATTAAAAACAATTCTCAAAATGGAGAACGGCAGCGTCGAAAAAACCGGCGCGAACGGAATAGATAAACCATGACAATTGGGCTCATCGTTTGCGGCGCCTTGGGAAAAGAGGTCAACGCCCTTATCCAAAAACATGGGTGGGATGTAAAAATTTTTGGTGTCCGGGCTGTTGACCATGTTTACCCGGAGAGGATTGCTCCTGATGTGGAAGAACGCATCCTCGCCCTGAAAGACCAGTTCGAGCATCTGATTGTGGTTTATGGAGATTGCGGCTCCAAAGGAGCACTGGATGCGATGCTGGAACGCTTCCCGGAGATTCCACGCATTGCTGGACCGCACTGCTACGAATTCTATGGCGGATCGACCTTCGAAGATCTCTTACGTGAAGAACCCGGTACGTATATCCTGACGGATTTTATGGTGCGCACTTTTCACGGTCTGATCATGAAGAGTATGGGACTCGACCGTTTCCCGCAGCTGAAAGGGGAGTATTTCCGAAATTACAAGCGCATCGTGTATTTAATGCAGGACGACCAGCCACAATACCGTCAAAAGGCACACCAGATTGCTCAATACCTGGAGTTGCCCCTAGAAATCATTTTCAGCGGTTATGGAGAATTGGAAACACGCTTGAGTGCACTCATTGAGAAAATCTATCACCAATCAGGAACTGAAGGTTAAATGGCTGTCTAATCCGCCGAATCGTATGCTTATGTCTCCAAAAATGAAATCAAGGAGTATCTATGCTGCCTGAACCTAAAAGCTGGCTTCCTTGGGGTTCAAGAGGCAGGATGTGGCGTCAGCATCCCCTCAAGGCTAGTTACGATATAGTAATTATCGGTGGGGGTGCTCACGGGCTGGCTGCCGCGTATTACCTGGCAAAAGACCATGGCATTCACAATGTGGCGGTGTTGGAGAAAAATTACATTGGCAGTGGTGGCAGCGGGCGAAACACGGCCATTGTGCGCTCCAATTATCGCACACCAGAGGGTATCCCTTTTTATGATGCAAGTGTGAAATTGTATGAGGGACTCTCGCAGGAGTTGGGATACAACGTCATGTTTTCCCAGCGCGGACATATTACCCTGGCGCACTCCGATCGGGCGGTTAATGGCCTCCGGGAGCGTGCTGAGCGCAATCAGGTCCTCGGAGTAGAGAGCCGCTTGATTTGGCCGGATGAGATCAAACGTCTGGTGCCGGAATTAGATGTCAGCGATCGGCCGCGGCATCCTATCCAGGCTGGCTTGTGG
>JARROY010000417.1:0-4117 GCA_037383445.1 Anaerolineales bacterium
GTGCCGGTGATGCCTCCGCCGGGATGCGTGCCTGAGCCACACTGGTAGTAGTTACGTATGGGGGTGCGATAATTGGCCCATCCTGGAATTGGACGCATGAAAAACAACTGGTCGATCATCAGCTCTCCATGGGAGATATTGCCTTCGGTGATGCCGACGGTTTGCTCAATATCCCAGGGTGTGATGACCTGCTTGTGCAAAATCAGGTCTTTGATGTTTGGAGCGAATTCGGCCAGCGTGTTGATGACAGCATCTCCAAAGGCTTCGCGCTGCTGGTCGCGATTTCCGTGAGCGGGCATATCATAAGAGGCATACTGCACAAAAATGGACATGACGTGTTTGCCCGGAGGCGCCATGGTCGGGTCGACGGTTGAAGGGATAATGCAGCCCATAAGTGGCCTTTTCGAAAAACTGCCGTATTTGGCATCATCGTAAGCCCGTTCCAGATAGTCCACATTGGGAGCAATTTCCTGCATGGCGCGCATCAGGGCTTTGTCTTGCATTGCTGGGAAATTGGGTAATCCATCTAATGCTAGATTGACCTTGCCTGATGAGCCGCGGAATTTGAAATTGTCGATGGCTTCCACCAGATCGGATGGTAACTCTTTCTCTTCCACAAGATTGCGGAAGGTGACCTTGGGGTCGCAAGCTGAAACAATGGTTTTGGCATAGATCTCATCCCCATTTTCCAGCGCCACGCCAATAGCCTGTCCGTTTTTCACGATGACCTTATCGACCGAAGCATTGCAGCGGATTTCAGCACCGAAACTGCGCGCTGCACTGGCAAGCGCCTGGCTGACTCCACCTGTGCCTCCTCTTTGCGAACTCCAGGTGGAAGTTGCGCCATCCAATTCACCCAGATAGTAATGGAGAAGCACGTAGGCTGTACCAGGTGATTTCGGCCCCAGGAAAGTGCCGATGATGCCAACCTGTGCGATGGAGGCAATCAGCACGTCGGTTTCAAACCATTCGCTGAGAAAATCGTATGCGCTCATGGTCATGACCTTTGTGAGCCAGTAAAGTTTCTCTTTCCCTACAGATTTGATATGGCTCCCAAAATCTAGGCCTGGATTGGCTAGATTGGGAGGCACCATTGTAAGAATTGGTTTTACGGCTCTGGCCAAGTCGTACATCATATTACTGAAGACCGGGAAAATGTCCGCATCTCGAATTGAATGGCGTCGAATCTCATCCAGCGTGTCATCTTCATCGGAGTAGGATGCGATGTAATTACCATCTTCCATGGGCGTGAAAGCGCCCTCCAATGGCAGTATGTGCAGTCCGTGTTTGGATAATTCCAATTCCTGGATGATTCGGGGAGGTAGCAGGCTGACTACGTAGGAATATACTGTGTATTTGAAACCTGGATAAAGTTCTTCAGAAACAGCAGCGCCACCGACAAGATAGCGTCTTTCAAGCACCAAAACCTTTTTCCCAGCCTTAGCAAGATAGGCAGCCGCTGTAAGACCATTATGTCCACCACCGATAACTATGGCATCATAAGGTTTGCTTTTTGCGTTCATCGGCTCAACCCTCTCCCAGTGATGTTTTCCTTGGAGGGTTGAAGAACGGCATTTTAACTACAGTAGCCTGTGCCTGTTTGCGTTGTGCATCAATAGTGACTTCCAACTCGACCTGAGTGCCGGGTTGTGCGAATTGTGGTCTGAGACGAGCGATGGCGATGTATTTCTTCAGCATAGGGGACCACAAGCCGCTGGTCGTTTTTCCGATTTGCTTCGTATTGGCATAGATGGGTACGGCCTCGTTCCCTTTGCCCGATGAAATGCTCTTTGTTTAGTTTAACAGCCCAACCTAATCCCAGTTCAAGAGGAGATGATTTTTCGAAATCGTAGACAACCTTCTTTGTTGAATTGTAGTCAACCTCGGTGAGTAACAACCCGGCTTCGATGCGTGCCATCTCAAGGGCAAAATCGCCAAAGGGGACCAAAGAGTAATCCTGACCTGTTTCAAATATTGCATCCCATAATTGGACAGCTTTATCCGGTTGTACCCAAATTTCATAACCCAGATCGCCGGTATAGCCTGTGCGGGAAATTTCTACTGGGATACCAGTTAGTTCAGCTTCTATGATTCGGAAATAACGCAGATTGTCTAAATCAGCATCTGTGATGGTTTTGAGCAAGTCGCGCGAGAAGGGACCTTGCAGTGCCAATGTGCCCAAACCGGTGACATCTTCAATAGTCACATTCAGGTTAGTAACATTATCTTCCAGCCAGTAGAGACAAGGATCCCCAGCAGTCAGCCTGAAGGAATATTCTTCCAAACGAGCTAGGATTCCATCGTCAATGATCTTGCCGTCGTCGTCACACCAGGGCGAATATAAAACTTGCCCCACGGCGCAGCGGGAAACATCTTGTGTGACGATGCGGTCTAAATAACGAACAGCATCCGGGCCATAAATGTGGTATTTAGGAATTGGCGACATATCGAATGCGCCGCAAGCAGTCCGAACAGCGAAATACTCTTGTATATGATCTGGGGCGTACATATCCGCTAATAGCCAATTTTTCCACAAACTCCAGTTGTACGGATCACATAGTTCTGATGTTCGTGGATAAAAGGGGGTAAGCCTCATATGCACATCCTCTCAGTGGTTTTAGAAATTTGTTGAAAATATTTTGACTTAACTTCGCACTCTCTCGTTCTTCGGATCATACATCGGGCGCAAGGAAGCCTTGGCGGGGAAGCGTTCGCCAGCGATGTCAATCTCGTACTTGCCACTTTTAAGGTAATCTACTGTGGCGCCTTCACCATCTTCTCCCTCAACAAAGCCCATTCCCATTGATCCACCAAGTGTGAAACCATATGTTCCCGTTTGCAGATATCCAACGATTTTGCCATCTCGATAAATAATTTCATTGCCGAACAGCATGGGTTTCGGGTCTTCAAGTAAGAATTGCATCATGCGATATTTCGGAGGGCCGCTTTCCTTACGACGTAAGAGTGCCTCCCTGCCGATGAATCCACCCGGTTTGTCAAATTTCACGGCCCAGCCAAGACCGGCTTCCAGGGGTGTATCGTTGTTATCCATATCGTGACCATATTCTCGATAAGCCTTTTCTATTCTCAGGGAGTTCAATGCCTGGAAACCAGCATGCCGTAGGCTTAAATCCTGTCCGGCTTCAACTACAGATTCGTAAACATGAGCGGAGAATTCAGCAGGCACATACAACTCGAAACCTAGCTCCCCCTCGTAGGTAACACGCATGGTTTGCACGATGGCATAATTAATGTCGATGTTTTGAGCAGTCATGTAAGGAAAAGCTTCTTTTGACAAATCAGCCGTTGTTAGCCTGCTAACAAGTTCACGAGATTTTGGCCCTTGAATATTGATGAGCGTATATCCAGAAGTTACATCGGTAACAAAAGCATGGACATCGTACGGGATATGTTTCTTCAGCCACATCAGATCATGTGTGTAAAAGTCCCCCGCACTGACAATAAAATATTTGTCTTCGGCTAGCCGTGTAACAGTCAGGTCCGCCTCCATTCCTCCGCGTTCATTCAGCCACTGGGTGTAAACAACCTTACCTACCGGAACGGCCACATCATTTGCGCAAATATTGTTTAGAACATTTTCTGCATCTCGACCTTGAACTAGGAACTTGGACATTGAGGTGACGTCCATCAAAATCACATTTTCACGACAGGCTCTATGTTCTTCTGCCAGATACTCAAACCAATTCTGCCTCCCCCAAGTATATGCTTCGACCTTAGCATCTTTCCCAGAAGGAGCATACCAATCAGGGATCTCCCATCCCATACCTTCCACGAAGAACGCGCCCGCTTTTGCTAACTGCTCGTGGATGGCTGTCCTACGAACGTTACGGGCGGTTTGCACGGATGTATTGGGATAGATCAATTGATATTGCATACCCAGAGTTTCTACTGTTCGATCCGTCAAATATTTCTGAGTTCCCTGAAAGGGGAAACATCTGGCGATGTTAATATGATGGGCTTCAACCGGGCAGTAACCATCGACGATCCATTGCGCCATGATTTTCCCAACACCACCACCTTGCAAAATTCCCAGAGAATTAAGCCCCGCTGCGACAAAGAAATTATTCA
The DNA here is from genome assembly GCA_037383445.1 of Anaerolineales bacterium. GTDB lineage: Bacteria > Chloroflexota > Anaerolineae > Anaerolineales > UBA11579 > UBA11579. Next base: position 4,090 of record JARROY010000417.1, read on the forward strand.
GTTCTGGTGCTTCACCCATTATTGGACC
>JARROY010000418.1:0-2569 GCA_037383445.1 Anaerolineales bacterium
CGGGCTCTTCAGTGGCAGCCGGTTCGGCACCTCCGCAAGCAGATAGCAATAACATCAACATGGTGAACAGTGCAGCGATTAACAATAGTTTACTTTTTTTCATAATCTTCTCCATTTTTAGTTGCTAAGGTTCTACAAACAAGGGTGTTTTGGTAATATTCATTCACCTCCTTTCAATTTTAGCATTTAGCACATTGAATATTGGATTGTTTTTGACTCTTCAATGATCTGGTTCCATGATGGCATGACCGAAATCGGTCCTAATTGTTTTAGTTTGATCTCTGCAATCACCTGCCCGGTGCGAACAGAATCCAGAGTGGAATGCCCGTTGAGGATTCCGGTAATCACACCGGACCAGAAGGCATCTCCAGCCCCGGTAACGTCGGTAACCTGGATTTGATTAGGATGGACCATGAAACAGGAGCCCTCTTGAGTGGATAAAAAGACACCCTCTTTGCCCATGGTGATGATGACGATATTTGCGCCCCAGCTTTTGAAAATTTCAGTGTATTCCAGGGGTGATTTTCCGGGACCTAACAGGCGGTGGCAATCTTCTATCGAGGGTTTGGTAATCGTGGCATACTGGAAAGCCAATTTGAGTAAATCGATGAAATCGGGATTGTCGGGCCATATACCCGGATGGAAATTGGGGTCTAAGGTAATGATTCTGTTTTCTTTCTTTGCTTCTGCTAGTAAATTGAAGATGGTGGACCTTGCAGGATCTTGAGATAAGGCAAAGGCAGAGGTATGAACAATGGAACATTGGGGAATACTATCCAGTAACGCTTGAGAAAAACCTAAATAGGCGTCTGCGCCTCTATGAATGACGAAATTGGGGGTTTTAAGTGATCTCGTGATAATTGAAATTGTGGTGGGTGCACTGGCCGTTTCCTGAACAAAGCTTGTATCCACACCCTTTGACTGCAGATTGTCCAGTATAAAGCGACCAAAACCATCTGAGCCCAGGCAGGTGGCAAGAGCAACATTCTTGCCCAACCTGGAAACATTGGTCGCCAGGTTGGTGACCTGTCCGCCAAGGAAGAGTTTATACCTGCTGGCATCGCCAATGTCGTCTTTGATCTCTTCTGAGATAAAGTCGATCACTGATTCTCCAATCGCGATGAGATCGTAAGTTGTTTCCATTACCAAGTTTGTAAACTTTTACACCTTTATTTAATAAACAACCGAATCATCCATGATTCGGTGCTGCAGTAGTACCCCGGATAATAAGGGATACGGGCAATTGAATTTCCAATGGTTCTAAAAGTCCATTTTCGATTTGTTGTAGGATAGCCTTTCCGCCTTCAAGGCCAGATTCATATAGTGGTTGTTTGATGGTCGTCAGGTTGACATAATCTGCATCACGGATATCGTCATAACCGATGACAGATAATTGGCGAGGGACTGAAATATTCATATGTCTGGCGGCATCGAGAACACCAATAGCCTGCGTGTCGGATGCGGCAACAATGGCTGTCGGAGGGATTGAGAGATTGAGCAGCTCAAGGGCCATTTGTTTCGCTTCTTCTCTCCCATGCTTACCTTGTTTCTGGTATTGGGGATTGAACTTAACCTGCTTATCTTCAAGAGCTTTGCGGTATCCTTGAAAGCGGTCTGCCATTGAGGAAAATTGAAGTGGGTTATCCAGGTGGTCGCTGATAAAGGCAATCCGTTCATGTCCGAGTTCAAGCAGGTGGTCGGTTGCCATTTTTCCACCTGCAATGTCATCTACAATAATTCTTTTCAGAGTCCGGTGGTGGGAGTCGATTAAGACAACCGGCATGCCAATATCCTGGAATCTCTGAACCTGACTCTCCGTGATGGGCATGGAAATAATCAGCACCCCGTCGGATCTGGAACGATTGGACAGACTTGCTAAATAAATTTCCCGATCCTGCGGGTTTTCAACGCTGAAAGGAATGAGATCAAATTCAGATGCAGCAAACGCTTCCAGAACCCCGCGTAAGCGCTCGATGATGGAGGGGAGAGTAAGGAAAGGCAACACTGCCATAATGGTGTGGGTTTTCCCAAGTTTGAGTCGTTTGGCTTGCACGTTAGGAGAATAGCCCAGATCTTTACATGCGGCTAAAACTTTTTCTCGGGTTCCCTGAGTAACTTTGTCGGATGAATTCAGGACCCTGGAAACCGTTGCGATAGAAACTTTCGCCCTCTTGGCAACTTCTTTTATGGTTACAGGAGGCATCTCTCGTCCAGTGAAAATGAAAACGATTACCTTGTAATCGTTTTCATTTTAGCATAAGTTGAATATCCATGTCAAATTTTTCCTGTTTTTTGGAAGGACAAAAACACCGGGCATGGTTTGTTCTTAAAACAATAATCACCAATCGTTTATGTCATGAACAGTCTTCACCATTATGGAAACTGTACTGTGTCAGAGTTCGTGAGACTACTTAGGTAAATAATTTAATAGAGAGTTTGATCCCAAATTTTGCGTGCCTAACCCCCATAGGTACTTTACACTTTCTTCAAGGCACATTGTCCAGAGAATACCCTCCATTTCAATCAAGAAAAAGGCAATTATATTTCAGAAACCTTTGGTTTCTCCGAA
>JARROY010000419.1:0-4546 GCA_037383445.1 Anaerolineales bacterium
CAGTTGGTGCGGTACTGTACTTCACCGGAACCGTTACCGGCACAAGGGGACTTGTCCTGGTAATTTTGGCGGCGGTGTTGTTGCTCACCAGCATTTTTGCTGTCTGCCCGCTGTACTTACCATTCAAGATCAGTACAGCAAAAAAGTAATCACGCCAATCGATTAAATGCAAGAGCGACAAATATTGTCGCTCTTTTTTCTTAATCGGACTCAAGATTTGGTTTGATTAGTCTGTAAATTCAAAAGTTGTTGTGAGTGTGAATGGTGGGACAGCAGTAGTACTTGCAGCCAGGGATAAGGCGGGGATTTTTTGGCCATAGGTAGGCGAGACCCAGCCGCGGGTTGGCTCGGCTTCTCCATGTTCTAAAAGTTCTTCCCCAGCCCGCACCAGGCTGTATGCCAATTGAGAGTCTGCAGCCCGGATCTGGATGACCACATCTCCCTGACCGGAATCAAGGCGCAGAACGCCGTTGTTGAACGACCACGGCCAGTCTGGCAGCAGCCAATGCAGACGGATATCCCTCGGCGAGAGGTTTTTGGTATTTTCTTCATACGGCACAATCTGGTCTCTCACAATCCATGCATCTCCTTCAACTGCTGCCGTGCGCCGGTGAATCAATTTAAACCGCCGGTAGCCATCGGTCATTTGATCACGCTGGTCGAGGGTCACGGTATTGTGCATTGAGGTGGCATCCAGCGGGTTGTTCCAAGGCGGGGAGCCATTATAAAGGTAGACACCGGGATCTAGAGCAATATTGAACCCCCGCCACCACAAATCCAAATGATTTTGGTCGGCATGGGCAGGGCGGTGTTCAAAATGCGCCGCCCGGAGATATCCCCAGGATTGATTGCCGGAAAGACGCAGGATGTTTGGAGGGGGTGTCTCAGGGACGTCACCATGAGGTTTGCCGCCCAACCATAAAGTCATCTCATCTCCTGGGCCGGGTGGAAGGGGATGCTGATCCGTAAACGCCTGGCAGGCAGCCTGGACCACTGGCCGGAAATCTGCATACGGATACGTGGTGAGCGGCAGGATATAAGCACCGTCGTTACCCCCCAAATTAGGCGCCCCGCCGCTGATTGGGTCTAATAAGGCTAGCAACCAGCGCGAAGCTGCAGCCAGCCGAAGACAGCTTTCCGGTGGAAAATGCTCAAACTGATCTTCCGCTACTCGCTTGGCAAACATGGCTGCCTGCAGCATGAGGCGGTGGTAATTGGTGCTGTGCTGGATATATTCTCCATTTGGTGTGATCTGGGTTTGGAGGGCATGGTGCAGCCAATGCCAGCCTTCTTTCTTCCACCTTGGTGCGTCTGGGTGGTCGGGGAGAACCGCGGCAGCGGTATACAACCCAACCGCTTCGCTGATCAGGTGGTTGTTGTTCTGGGCACGAGCGTAGGCCAATGTGGGTAAGATTCGAGAGGCATGGGCGGCAACCACCCCTTTGAGCAGTGATAACCGATCCGGAGTAGTATGAGGCGATTCTAGGAAAATACCAGCAGAGAAGGCCACAGAGATCAGGCGCAGAGCGACTTCCTGGCCGGATGCCCAATGGGGTCCAAGGTTTGGCGGACTGGCCTGAAAAAAATCCTCGGATAGCTTCCAGAACCCTCGGGCTAAATCTTCATCATTACTGAAAAGATACGCCCGGGCTAAGATTGTCGCCCAGCCAAACCGGCCAGGTTCCCAAATAAATTTTATATCCTTACCCTGATGCTGGCTGCCGGTATGCTGAGTCCAATGGGCCAATTCTCCCGATGGGATCAATTCCAAGGGTTGGATTGGTCCGCCAAACAGCCTTACTTGGCCATTCAGGATCTCTACGGCTTGTGCCATCAGGTCTTGACTGTGTTCACTGAGCAGGGCATGGAAATACCCCAGGTTTGGCAGCGGGAAGACAGGCAGGTGCAGCTCCCCGGCATTCTCCGCCGCCTGTGCATAGCTTATCAGTGGGGTCTTTCGCTTCAAGGAACCGAGGCGGCATTGGATTTTGTAGGAAACGTATGGGGAAATTGTCCGCCAACCCAACTTGTTTTATTCATAAAGAGACGGGATTGAGTGAATCTAAAAATAGTGATAATTAAAAAATTTTTCTAAATTTATGTTATCCTAAATTGGGTTTTGGGAACGATTTTTATAAAATATCTTTCAAAGGATTAACAAACTGTTTACTAAATAATCCGACAAATTTGGTATAATTTTTCGGATGCCTGGCGGCAGGTTTTCTGGCAGAGCAATTATTTTTAGATTGGAGTAAATTTTTAATGAAAAAAGAAGAGTATTTGGATCTATACCACCAGATGGTATTGATCCGCCGTGTGGAAGAACGAGCGGCAGAGCTGTACCAGCAAGGCAAAATTGGCGGATTCCTGCATCTTTATATTGGGCAGGAAGCGGTCAGCACTGGTCTGGTAGCCGCCCGCCAGCCGCAGGACCGCATGATCACTGCCTACCGCGACCATGGTCTGGCGATCAATGTCGGGATCAGTGCCAAACAGGTGATGGCAGAACTGCTTGGTAAAGCGACCGGTATTTCCAAAGGCAAGGGTGGATCAATGCATATGGCTGATGTGGAAAATAACTTTTGGGGTGGGCATGCCATTGTCGGGGCGCATCTGCCGATTGCGGCCGGGCTGGCACTTGGGGACCAATATCAAGGCTCAGATGGAGTCACCGTATGCATGTTTGGAGATGGCGCCACCAATATTGGCTTTTTCCATGAAGGCGTAAACCTGTCCAAGGTCTGGAATTTACCTGTGTTGTGGGTGTGTGAGAACAACCAGTACGGTATGGGCACCGCTGTCTCGCGCGCCAGTGCGGTCAGCGAGATCCGCCAAAAGGCCGAAGGTTACGGCATACCCAACGAGCGAAGTGAAGGCATGGACGTCTTGGAGGTCAAAAAGGCCGCCGAGAAAGCCATTAAAACAATCCGCGAGGGCAACGGCCCGTACTTTTTAGAGATTATGACCTACCGCTTCCGCGGCCATTCGATGGGTGATCCCGAACGTTACCGAGAATCTGAGGAAGTCAAACGCTGGCAGGAAAACGACCCGATTGGGGTTTACCACAAATGGCTGGTAAAGAACGAGAAATCCACGGACGAAGAACTGGACAAGCTGGTGGAGCAGGTGGAACAGGAAGTGGAAGAGGCCGTTGAATTTGCCGAAAACAGCCCGGAACCTGCTCCTGAAGAATTGTTCACCCATGTTTACGCGGAGGAGGGCTAAGATGACAGCGATCACAGTCAGACAAGCCATCTCCGATGCACTGCGCGAAGAAATGGAGCGCGACGAGAAGGTATTTATCCTCGGCGAAGAGGTTGGCGTGTGGGGCGGCACATATGCGGTTACCCGCGGCTTTTACGACCAGTTTGGTGAAATGCGCGTCCGCGATACACCGATTGCCGAAGCAGCAATCATCGGTGCTGCCATTGGGGCCGCCCTGACGGGTTTACGGCCGGTTGCGGAATTAATGACCATCAATTTTGCCTTTGCAGCCATGGACCATATCGTCAACGAAGCGCCCAAACTGCATTATATGTTCGGCGGCCAGTTCAAAGTACCGCTGGTGATCCGTGCGGTTGGTGGTGGAGGGCGCCAGTTGGGTGCAACCCACTCACAGACCCCGGATGCTATCTTTGCCCATTTCCCGGGTTTGAAAGTGGTCTCGCCAGGTACGCCGGAAGACGCCAAGGGTTTGCTCAAGGCGGCGATCCGCTCGGATGACCCGGTCTTGTTCATCGAACATGCTACCCTGTATCAGTGGCGCGGCGAAGTGCCGGAGGGTGATTACACCATCCCGATCGGCAAGTCAAAAATCCAGCGTCCCGGTGATGCAGTAACCGTGGTCAGCTACAGCAAAGGGCTGCAGTTATCTATGCAGGCTGCCGATGCCCTTGCCAAAGAAGGGATCAATATCGAGATTGTGGATCTGCGCACGCTGCGCCCATTGGATATGGAACCGGTGATCGAGTCCTTCAAGAAAACCAACCGGGCCGTGATTGTGGAAGAAGGCTGGCGTTCGTACGGTGTCGGCGCAGAAGTAGCTGCCCGCTTGTACGAAGAAGCCTTCGATTATATCGATGCCCCCATCAAGCGCGTTGCCCAGAAAGAAGTCCCACTGCCGTATAACCGCACCCTTGAACAGATGGCCCTGCCTCAAGTAGAGGACATTGTAAAGGCTGTCAAGGAGGTTTTGTAAGATGGCTGATGTTGTCACGATGCCCAAATTAGGATTTGATATGGCCGAAGGGACCCTGATCCGTTGGGCCAAGGCAGAAGGCGAACAGGTTGAAAAAGGCGAACTGCTGGCCGAGATTGAGACCGATAAAGCGACCGTTGAGGTTGAATCGCTGTTCAGCGGGACGGTGCGCAAGCAGCTGGTCAGTGAAGGTGCGATTGTGCCGGTCAACACGCCGATCGCAGTAATCGGCACTCCCGATGAAGAGATTGACCTAGATTCGATCAAAGGTACCGAAGCGGCTGATGACTCTGTAGAAACAGCAGCGGAACAACCCGCACAACCCGAAGCACTAGCGCCGGAAGAAGC
>JARROY010000420.1:0-4038 GCA_037383445.1 Anaerolineales bacterium
CGAGACGTACCAGTGGCTGGTGGTCAACCAGGACGGGACCAACGCCCAGTTCAAGGGCAGCGGGACGGTCAACGGGGGACTGGATCCCAACGAGGAACCCTACAAGTTCATGATCTGGGCCACGGATGGAGACACCGACACTTTCCGCATCCGCATCTGGTGGGAAGGCGAGGATGGCGTGGAACATGACGTCTACGACAATGGCGTGGAGCAGGCTATCAGCGGGAGCATCGTGGTGCATGCCAAGTAACTGAAACTGAGAAATTTCCGGCGATCTATAGAGGTGGGTGGGATTTCCTACCCACCCTTGATTTATTACTGCTCCGCTCATAATTGAATAACATAAAATTCCTTGGAGGATAGGTAACACTGGAGTCACTTGACGATTTGATTTCTTCAGACTAAGATTCTTGAAAAATGTAGCACTTCTGTGACTTATTCCCCCTATTTTAGGGAAGGGTGTGGTTCGAGTTTCGTCCGCTCAGGGTCATTTAGTCCGGCAGAAACCCTAGAAAACCCCATTTTTTAGGGTTTTTTGTTTGGATCTGGCGCAAATATGGTCCTATTTGGGACTTCATTGGGGGACATCAACTCATCCATAAGTGCTGCGACCTCATGTTGTTTGCTCGGAATCATATTGCCATAAGTATCCAGGGTTTGGGTAATAGACGCAAGCCCTAAAATCTCTTGCACCACCTTTGGGTGAATCCCCTCTTTAAACATCAAAGTCCCGCCCATGGGCCGAATAGCATGGAAGCGAATAAAGCACAGGATATTCGTTTCAGCCCATTGGCAGCCTTTTTTGAAATACCTGATTTGCGAGATGATCGGGTTTATAATCGAAAATTTGGACAACCCTGTGTTTATCGAATCGGCAGTAATATGATAAGATTTCTTGGAATTCTTTTATACCCAGTTCACTCTAGGAAGAATGTTTATGAACTTATCTCCTCTGCTTGCCGGCCCACCTGAAGACCCGACCAGATTTGTCCCACTTCTTATTGTCTTGGGGCTTGCTTTTTTAATTCCGGTTTTGTTAGCCAGGTTTCAAAGACTGCCAGTTGTGGTTGGGGAAATTGTATTTGGGGTGCTGGTTGGCCCCTCACTGCTGCAATGGGTCACAGAGGGCTCCATTTTAAATTTCATGTCAGATATTGGGCTGGCTTTCCTTATGTTCCTGGCCGGGATGGAAATTGAATTTGACCTCATCTTTGGCGGCGGGAAAAAGAAAACAGACGGTCCTAATGTCTTGGGGTCTTCACTGCTGATCTACGTTTTCACTTTAATCCTCTCTGTGCTGGGGGCACTGCTCGTACAGCATGTCGGAATCCATGGCGACCTATGGCTGATAGTTTTTGTGCTAAGCGCCACCTCGTTAGGAGTCCTGCTTCCGATTCTAAAGGATCGCGGTCTCCTCTCTACCCCCTTTGGACAGCTGGTATTCCTTACCGCCATGCTTGCAGACTTTATAACAGTAATATTATTAACAGTGCACCTTATCATGCTGGACAAAGGTTTTGACCTTGAAATATTTTCTCTTGCATTGCTATTTATCGCCTTTCTGATTTTCTACAAGATCGGGCCAGGGCTTGTGCGCCGGCCCATGGTTCGAAACCTGATTGATCGTCTATCCAGCGCAACCGTCCAGATCAAGGTGCGCGGGGCAATTGCGATTTTAATAGCCTTCGTGGTCCTGGCAGAGTTTGTGGATGCTGAATTGATTCTCGGCGCATTTTTGGCCGGGATGATCATATCACTACTTCGTCGCCCGGAAGATGAGGGGTTAATCCACAATTTAGAAGCCTTCGGGTTTGGTTTTTTCATTCCAATCTTTTTCATCATGGTTGGCGTAGGGCTGGATATCCAGGCATTGCTTTCTTCTCCCGAACTGCTGGTTGCACTACCCGCCTTCCTTGGCATTGCACTGGTGATCAAAATTCTTCCTATGTTGGTGGTTAAGCGCCACTTTTCCTGGCGAGACCTGTTTGCTGGCGGCTTTCTTTTGAATACACACCTTTCTTTAGAAGTTGCTGTAGCAGTTATCGGTTTACGCGCAGGTCTTTTCGACCAGGCCACAAGCACGATTGTAATTGTGTTTGCGATCCTCACAGTCTTGTTAATGCCACTCTTTTTCGGAATGTTAGCCCCAGATACTCCTGAAAAGGAACAGCCCTATCACCTGATATTTGGTGCGACCAACCTCGGCATCACTGTAGCCCAACAGCTGCGGGCGCATGGAGACAAAATCCAGTTCATCTTTTTAAATCCGACGGAGAAACAGGCGCTCACCGGCACTGAATTACCTTTTCTGGAGATCGAAATTGAAAAATTGGAAACCCTGAATCCTGCCTCAATCCGATCGGCATTGATTCTCCATGACAATGACTTGAAAAATTTGGAACTGGCTCGGATTGTGCGAGCAGCAGGCATCAGGGCGGTAATTGCCAAGGTGACGGACCCTCAGCATCTGCCAAAGTTTGATGCTGAAGGGGTCAAAACCTTCTCCCCGGCTTTGGAACGCGCTACAATGGTATCGATGATGGCGCGCAACCCAGATGCTGATTCTCGCCATCCGCCGAAATCGACAGCTGCTGATCCCTCGCGGTAATACTTCCTTTGAGATTGGCGACAGTGTCAGCCTGTTAGGCGGACACGACAGCCTATCGCAGGCGCAGGAGTTGTTCGAAAGGTAAAATCGGCATTCCTAGGCGCTCCCCTAACCCAAATGATGATTCTGAACTTGGAGCGCCTTTGAACTTTTTTTCCCGATGAATTAGCAGCTTCTCATCATTTTTGAGAAAGGGTTTCGAACGGTCTCTATCCAATTGGGAGTATCATCAAATTTTGTAGATAAAGGTGTGCCCATTGACTGTTGAAAACATTTTAATATTATCTATTCTGGCTGGAGCAATCATTTTATTTGTGACGGAAAAGTTGCGTGTTGATGTTGTCGCAATGAGTGTGCTGGCAGCGCTGGTCTTAACCGGGCTAAACACTAGTGAAGAAGCGTTTTCTGGCTTTGCCAGCCCGGCAGTCGTAACAGTCTGGGCAGTTTTTATCGTCAGCGGTGGGCTTACACGCAGCGGGGTTGCTGACTCGATAGCCAGGTTCCTTGTTCGAATTGCCGGGAAAAATCCCGCGCGCCTGACGGTGATTATCATGTTAGGTGTTGGCTTGATGTCAGCATTCATGAACAACATTGGTGCTGTAGCAATCTTAATGCCTGCGGTTGTAAGTGTGGCTCGGGAAACCAAAACGGCTCCTTCGAAACTCCTGATTCCTCTTGCCTGGGCCTCGCTGATGGGGGGGAATATGACTATGATCGGTACGCCGCCAAATATCCTTGCATCCGGGATATTGGAGACGTATGGGGGCTTGGAGCCATTTAAATTCTTCGATTTTTTACCGATGGGAGTTGCAGTGCTTACTGCTGGAACATTGTATATGGTGTTCTTTGGCCGCAAGCTGCTGCCAGATAATTTATCCGGAAGTGAACTGGCTGAGAATTATCAAATCCAGGATTACCTGACAGAATTTCGCGTGGAGGAGGGCTCATCGCTGATTGGGCAAACTGTAAAAGAAGCAGACCTGGATAACCGCTTTGGATTGAACGTCATTCACATACATATCTGTTGTCAGGATAGTCAAACAGCATCTCCAATCAGTGACCATCGTCTTGAAGTCGGAGACGAGATCCATGTTGAAGCAAAACCGGAGGCAATTCTTGAAGCTCAACAGGCTTTGCGGCTTATACCCGTACCAGACAGGGATATTCAATCCTGGGAACGGGATCCTTCTCGACAGGCGTATGAACTGGCTGAGATTACTTTGGCACCGAATTCCCGTCTGAATGGAAAAACTTTCAGTGATATCGATTTCCGATCGCGCTGGGGGCTCTCCATCCTCGCTCTCCGACATCATAATGAGATGCTCTTCTCACGTTTAGGGGATGTCCCTCTCTCATTTGGGGATTCGATCCTGGTTCAAGGGTCTGTAGATCAAATCAATAAGTTGCGATCTTCCCGGAATTTCCTTCTG
>JARROY010000421.1:0-2548 GCA_037383445.1 Anaerolineales bacterium
GAGGCGCCCATGCAGTCAATCTCTGGGCCTTCAGCCACCGCTGTACCTGGGAGTGCTTCTGCCTGCACCGCGGTCACTTCAGACAATGCAGTATCCAGATCGCCACCATTGAGGTAATCTACAATGGCTTTCCACTCAGCACTGCCAAACCCACCGGGGATCGTATCGCCGATGTCGGGTGTCAAGCCTTCTGAGCTGTAGAAAGCTTCCGCTTTCTTCTGCAGGGAGGCGTCAGTATAGTTGCCAGCCCCACCCTTATTCGGGGTCAGGTCAAAACCAGCTGCCGCCCAATTGGCACCACCCTCAGGAGACGACAGGTAGGTAACCAATGCCTTCGCCGCGGCTGAGTCGGTGAAGGACATCATCCAGTCAGATCCACCCTGAAGTCCCTTGGCACCTGGTACAACAAAGAAGTCGTAGTCGGTACCAAATACCAGGTCCGGGAACTGCTTGGCAATCTCGCCGCCAGCAAAGCCGGATTGTTTGACCATCATCGCTTCTGGCGGATCTGCAAATGGTTTGTAGATCGCATCCAGGAACCCTGTCGAAAGCGTTCCCTGTGCACCGCCTACCGCGTACTTGGGATCCGTTGCCCATTTACCATACGTTTGATAGGCTTCTTTCACACCATCATCGTTATACGGAATGCTGCCGTCAATCAGCCCCATCACATACGCTGGGCCTTGCTGTACCAGCAAGATATCCTGGATGAAGTCCGAAGCCGTCCAGCCGGTGGCATCTCCTGATCCAATGCCCATCGACCACGGCACATAGCCATCCGCTACCATTTGATCCACCAGGGTATTTAGCTCATCCCAGGTGGTTGGTACGGTGTAGCCCAAGGCCTCAAAGTTGACCGGGCTGTACCAGATGATCGTCTTGATGTCTGATTTGACCGGTAAGCCAAGCCAGTTGCCCCCAATCACGCCGGGATCAATCGCCCCAGGGATGTAAGCATCTCTGCTTGCGCCCAGTGAATCCATCGTCACCAGATCGTTCTGATATTGCTCCAGTTGGGTCACATTCCAGAAGGCAATGTCAGGGGGTGTGCCTGCCTGAACACGGGTGTCCAGCAAAGCCTGGTCACGGGTCGATTCTGGTTTCAGCACAATCCCACAGGCGTCTACCAGCGGCGCAAGGATTTGATTCAAGCGCTCTTCTTCCTGGCCAGACCACTGATACAGCATGCTGACCTCATCCCCCGCTGAAGCCCCCATGCAGTCAATCATCGGACCTTCAGCCACCGGCGCTTCGGTTGGCTGTTCAGCCACGGGTGCTTCTGTTGCAGTTGGTTCTGCAGCACCCCCACCACATGCCGAAAGGATCAGCATGGTAATCATCAGAAGCCCAGATAACAATAAGAGAGATTTTTGTCTCTTCATACGGAATTTCTCCTTCCTATTTTCTTATTGAATAAAATTTTTATTGTAGATTATTTGGTTTATCGCTTTCGTTTTCACCTCCTTTCGATTCCGGTCCACTAAGGATTTAATAGTGCGGTAGTGCCTCGAACATGCAATTTCAAGGGCATCCGAATTTCATGAATGTTTTGGGACGGTCTTTCGATCAAAGAAATTAATAAATTTACTCCTTCTACGCCAGAATCAAATAATGGCTGTTCAATTGTCGTTAGATTCATATATTCAGCATCGCGGATTCCATCATACCCAATCACAGATAGCTCTTCCGGCACCTTAATGTCCATCTCTCTGGCCGCGTTTAAAACCCCAATCGCCTGAGTATCGCTGCCCGCAAAAATTGCGGTAGGCGGATCCTCCATACTCAGCAGCTTTTTGGCCAAAATTTTGGCTTCATACTGACCGTGAGGCGCTTCGAGGTGATACTTTGAGTTAATCGGAATCTCGTTATCTTTTAGGGCTTTCTGGTAGCCGTGGTAGCGTTCACGCATCGCCAAAAATTGAAAATCCGGGTTCAACAAGTCACTGATGAAGGCGATTTTTCGATGCCCCAGATCAATCAGATGTTGGGTCGCCATCATCCCCCCTTCAACTTCATCCACAAAGACCCGGTTAAACTTGGGATTGAAGATATCTACCAATACCACTGGTGCATTGGTTTCCAGAAAAGCATTGGCATTTTCATCGCTGAGTGGAACCGAAACGATTAATATCCCATCAATGCGGGCGGTTTGAGATAAATCCAAAAAATTTACATCTCGCTGAGAAACCGATTCAGCCCCATAAAGGATCAGTACATAATTTGAATCGGCTAAAGCTGTTTGAACTCCCCGTAATCGTTCCACAAACGAGGGGTATGTAAGGAACGGCAAAGTGACTGCAATGGCATGCGTTCGGCCAGATGAAAGTTGTTTTGCAATTAAATTTGGGGTATAGTTCAGTTCTTTGATCGCATCAAGAACTTTACTGCGGGTTTCTGCACTTACATAAGGATGATGATTAAGCACCCGTGAAACTGTTCCAATTCCGACATTGGCTTTTTCAGCCACGTCCCGAATGGTTGCCGGTGACATATTACTCCTGGTTTCAGTTCACAAAATAAAAATTGTGGAACCGTTTCCATATTAGCA
>JARROY010000422.1:0-2543 GCA_037383445.1 Anaerolineales bacterium
CTGCGTCCGCAGATCTATCTCGATCATGCACAATCAGATCAGAAAGCCATCCGGCGGTCGACCAGTAAATTCATTGACCTGCTGGACGAGCGCCATTATCCCTATCAGTTTTACACTGCTCCCGGCATCCACGACGAAGTGTATTGGGGAGCCCACCTCGGGGACTATCTCCGCTTTTATTTCGATGGCTGGTGATCTAGCTCAGGGCCAGGGAATCTGGACGGGCTTTGTGTAGCCGTGCTTTTCCACGCCGTACAGCAGCCCGCTGGAGGGCCCGCTGCAGTTCTGGTCATCGGTCAGGGTGATATGGGTCTTGTCGGTTTGGAAAGCGCCGTCATACAACGCCCCATCAGCACAAAGGGTGGCCTCGATCAGGAAGCCGCGTTTGTCTTCATCGGGTACATTCAGCGCATTCCATGAAATGGTAACCTGGTTCCCATTACGAGATGCCTGCACGTTTTTCGGCGGGCCGGAAAATGTCGTGTACGGCAAGGGGGACATCCATTCCACCACCGAAAAGATATCTCCTTCCACGTCCACCACCCAAGATGAGACCCAGCAGCGTTTGCCCCATTTATCCACCCAGATGTACAGCCAACTGCCGTCATGGTTGCGGTTGTGAACTTCGCCGGTATCTCCCACCCAAAGGTCGATGGCATGCAGGTAGGCTACTCCAGGGCCAAAACGGCAGTGGGCGTCTTTATTGACCGTCACATCAGGGAAGTCGAAGGTCGGCGTCAGGGTGATGGTTGGGGTGGGTGTAATCGTGGCAGTGTGGGAGGGGGTGGGGGTCAGCGTAATGGTGGGGGTAAAGCTTGCAGTGGGGGTGGGTGTTTCTGTCGGCCTAGGCGATGGCGTTTTGGAGGGTGTGATTGTGCTGGATGGCGTGGGAGTGAAGGGGGCTAAGAAAGCCTGTTCGCCACCGCATCCAGTCAGGATCACAATGATCAGAAGGAAGACGCTCAAAAACTTTGCATTCATTGACTTGATTGTATCCGAACATACCGCCATCGGCTATCCTGACCTTGGTCATGGGTCAGGCGGTTTTCTTGCGCTTGCCCCCGGCATACAGGTAGATCAGGCTGCCCATCAGGATCCAGAAGGACGCCGAGACAATCCAGCCTAAGGTTTGGTTGATATCGATGGCAATCGCGATTAAACTGAACAGTGCAGCGTATTCAAGCAAAATGTAGGGGATATGCGTGCTCCAGCGAGTTCTAAAATCTACCTTCAGGATGTAATCGAGCAGGAGTTCTACCACCATATAAAGGAAGACTATCCCGAAGCAGACCAGCACCCAAAGCGGTTTGTCCCTCATCATATAATTTGCGAATACCAGCAGAAAGGGGATAGATAGACCCAGCCAACTGATGCCGAACACCCTGGTGAGGCGCTCATTCTTGTACTTTTGCAGGATGAAAATCCCTGCGATCAACAGATTAAACAAGATGGCTGTAATAATAAAGATCCAATCAAATGTAGTGATTGCCACCAACAGCTCCTTAAATTTTTGTTGTGATATTCATCACATAACCATTTTGTTCTTATCATACAAGGAAATTAGCCACCCTTGTTAAGAAAATAATAAGACGCCATGGTTGCATGTAGAGCTAAATAGCTGATCTGATACCTCTTGCCGGATTCTCATCTCAAGTTAAGCAAAGCGCTTGACTCTATACTATGTTTAGATTATAATCTATATTAGATAATAATCTAATATAGATGACGGTCTAATTGAACGTGACTCCCGAAAGGATTTTTCCATGGAGCCAAACAGAATCACCCAGAACACGTGCATGCCCAAAATAAAATCCCAGACTTGTTGTCCGCAGACGGATGACCAGATACTGGAAGAAATCCCGCAGCCAACGGCAAGTAAGCTTTTTGCTGAGCGGGAAAATGTTTCTTCGCCGTATTATCACCGAGAGATCTTTTAGGCGGCGAATTGTGCTCAGGAGAGCAGTGATGGAACAGGAAGAAATCATTTGTGTGAAGCAGTTAAATGAAATACAGGTAGCTCCCCAGCAAGCGGTAATCGCTGCGGAAGAGCCCCTGACGCAAGATAACTATACGATTG
Organism: Anaerolineales bacterium; assembly: GCA_037383445.1. GTDB lineage: Bacteria > Chloroflexota > Anaerolineae > Anaerolineales > UBA11579 > UBA11579. Next base: position 2,078 of record JARROY010000422.1, read on the forward strand.
TTATCCATACCGAGAATTACCTGATCGAGATCGAAATTTACTAGGACGCAGCAGGTTTAGGAAATGATAGGAATTGTGTATGCAAGATAGACTCTTAGGAAAAAGCGGGATCAAAGTCAGCCCGATGGGTTTCGGCTGCTGGGCCATTGGCGGCCCATGGTGGTATGTGGGTGAAGACGGCGATCAACCTCCCAGCCCTTCCGGTTGGGGGCTGGTCGATGACCGGGAATCGATTCGCTCCATTCACCTTGCCATCGATCTGGGGATTAACTTTTTTGATACGGCGGATGCGTACGGCTGCGGGCACAGCGAAGAAGTTCTGGGTAAAGCCCTGGCCGGACGGCGAGACCAAGTAGTTCTGGCCACCAAATTTGGTAAGCGCTTTGATGTTCAAAAGAAACTTTATTTCGGGCATAAAACCAGCCCGGAGCTGATCCGACAGGCTTGTGAGGACTCTTTACGCCGG
>JARROY010000423.1:0-2536 GCA_037383445.1 Anaerolineales bacterium
CGATGAGAAGGAGATCGGAGCGGTTACACCCTGGGTATCGAAATTCTGGATGGTTTCAAGGGCGGCCCGGATGTTTTCACCGGTCATCTCGTTGCCAGCTTCATCCACCCGTCGGATACCTTCAGCCATAAGCGCCATGGTCCACCAACCCTGAACATAATGGAGACCCTCTGTGGCTAGGTCAGATCCATGTGCTGACAGCCATTCAGCTGGGTCATTGTGGCCTGCAACAGGTACACTTGGAGGTGTGAATGGCAGCGTACCGACAACGCCTTCAGCGGCATCCCCTGCCAGGCTGACGAAGAGTTCGTCTGAACACCAGTTGAGGCAGACAAAGGTGACATCCATGCCCTGGCTGTTGGCATCTTTGACGAGGACTGAGGCTGGACTGGAGACGTTCTGGATGATGATGTAATTCGCACCAAACTGCTGCAGTTGAGCCAGTTCAGCGACGTAATCGGTCACACCACCAGGCATTGGCAGGCTGGTGAAGGTGACACCTTTTGACTCAGCAAATGCTTGTGCATCCGGTACTGGAGATTGTCCGAACGGGCTGTCATGGTGAGCAATGGCAACGGTTGGTGTCCCACTGTTCCCTTTTGCTGCCCAATCATCGATTGCCCATTGAATGGCGATGATAGCCTGGTCGGAATATGATGTTCCTGCCAGGAAGTTGTAAGGTGCATCTTCCATGCTGAGCAGGTTAGCAGAGTATGAAGCGGACATGAAAGGAATTTTGTCGGCTGCGATCTTTGAGCGCAGCGCTTCCGTATCACCAGTGCCCCATCCTTGAAAGGCAACTACACCTTCCTGTACGTATTGGGTGTAGAGCTGCTCGGCAACATCTACCTTATAGCCGTAATCGGCAGAAATCAGCTCGATTGGGCGTCCGTTGATCCCACCATTCTCGTTCAGCCAGGCAACATAATCGCGCAGGCCGTTCGCATAAGGCGTACCGACATCTGATGTTGCTCCGGTCAGGTCGTGGATGGCGCCGACTTTGATCGGCTCACTACCGCCTTCTTCCCCCCCGCCGCCGCAGGCTGAAAGCACCATGGCGATCATTACTACTGCTAGGGTCAGTTTCAATAAACTTGTTTTGTTTTTCATGCTTTCCTCTCCCGAGTATTTGATAGATGGAAAAATTTTTTGGTTCTACAATCTTGGATATTTACGAATAGGGACCTCCTTCCTTAAACAGAATACCTTTGAATTAATAGCTAAATGGCCATAACCTGAAGAAATCTTTGATATCTTCCCATATTTTTTTCAGCCCTTCTGGTTCGAATACCAAAAACAGAATAATAACAACCCCAAAGGTGGCTTGCTGGATGTATGGGATCAGGGTATCGACATTGGGGACAAATCCCCTTAATGCCCTTCCCAGGTTGGTGAGGATGGCAGGGAGAAGGGTGATAAAGGTTGCCCCAAAAATCGAACCAGAAACAGAGCCCAGCCCCCCAATGATGATCATGGCAAGATAGGTGACAGAAACATCGATGGTAAACCTTTCCCATGTGACGATACTGCGGTAATGAGCGATCAAAGCGCCGGACATGCCGACAAAGAATGATGAAACTGCAAAGGATAACAGCTTGTACCTGAAGAGGTTTATGCCCATTACGCTGGCGGCAATGTCCTGATCTCTTATCGCAATAAATGCCCGACCGTATTTGGTTCTGAACAAGTTGATCGTGACCATAGAAGTGATCCCGACCAGGAGCCAGATGACCCAATAGAATCTAAAATCGGTATTGAGCTGAAGACCGAATAGGGTTGGGTTGGGAACGACCAGGGCGTCTACTCCACCGGTCAGGGCATCCCAGTGTGTGACGACCCACAGGATGATCACTTGAGCAGCAAGAGTGGCGATGGCCAGGTATAATCCTTTGAGGCGCAGTGAGGGAATTCCGAAGATTGCGCCCACAAATGCGGTTAGCAGACAGGCGATTAAAGTTGAAATATACCAAGGTATCCCATATTGGGTGGTGAGAATTCCGGCAGTATAGGCACCGACTGCCATAAACCCACCCTGTCCGAGGCTGATCTGACCGGTGAACCCAACCAGAATATTCAACCCAATGGCGCCAATTACGGCAATACCAACCTGGTTTGCAAGGGTTAGGTAATAGCGGTTAGCAAAAAATGGGAAGATAAGAATAAAGAGAATGAAGACAACGATCCGTATTTTTTGGGCGTATGTCCGGCGCAATCCCATATCTCTTTGATAACTAGTGTGAAAAATTCCAGATTCCATCTTTCTCCTTTGCGCTTTGCAGAAAATGGGTGCTTGATTAAACTCGCTCGATAATTTCCTGTCCAAACAAGCCGTAAGGACGGATCATCAGAATGACAATGAGTACAATGAAAGGCAGAACTTGGTTCAATCCCTGCCCTATGTATCCGCCGGTATATGTCTCCAATAGCCCGATAATGACACCACCGATAATGGCACCGGGAATTGAATCTAACCCGCCGAGGATGACAACCGGGAAAACCCGGAGTCCAAAACTGGCAAGTTCGCCGCTGACCCCAA